>NZ_JBEOVG010000006.1:0-223296 GCF_040295345.1 Actinosynnema sp. NPDC002837 | reverse complement strand
CGACCAGGCGTCGGTGCCACCGCAGGACGGTGCCCGGCGTCACCAACCGGTGGAGTCGTAACCAGCCGGGTAGGCGTCGCACCAACGCGGCGAGCGACGCACGATCGGCCCAATCCAGTCGCGGACGAGGGTTGGCCCGACGCAGCACGGCGATCTCGTGCCGCAGCACCAGCAGCTCCACGTCTTTGGTCGCCGACGACCGGCCGAGCAGAACCAGCCAGCCAACGACCCGGGCGAAGATCAGGTACAGCAGTCGTAACGCCACGCTCCATAATCGTGCCCCTACCGCCCATGATGCGCGATCGCTGCAGCTCATCGCCCGAGGGCGGAGTTCTGGAACCCCACAGGGTCCTGCTGCTGTGCGTGGCGGCGACCTGGAGCGGTGCGCTGCGCGGTCTCGACCAGTCCCCGGAGGGCGGTGGGCGACCCGCCTGACGGGTTCACGGCCGGCTATGTCGTGGCACCCGGACTCTCGGCGACGGTCAGCCGGCGTGCCGACGCGACGTCCGGGCAGCCCGCCAGGCGCAAGGCCGTCACGAACTCGAGCCGCAGCACGTCCAGCACCGCTGCCACACCCCGCTCACCGCCCGCCGCGAGCCCCCACAGCACAGGCCTGCCGACCAAGACCGCGGTCGCGCCGAGCGCCAACGCCCGCAGGACGTCCACCCCGCTGCGGACACCGCTGTCCAGCAGTACCGGGCACCGCCCGCGCACCGCGGCGACGACCTGCGGCAGCGCGACCGCGCTCGGCACCGCACCGTCCAACTGCCGCCCACCGTGGTTGGACACCACGACACCCTGCACCCCGAGGTCGACGGCGCGGGCCGCGTCACCGGCGTCGAGCACCCCCTTGAGCACCAGCGGCAGGTTCGTGTGCGCCCGGATCCACTCCAGGTCACGCCAGCTCAACGACGGGTCGAACACCGCGCTGGTGTGCCGGGCGATCACCGAGTCACCGGGCACCCGTCCGCCGACCTCGCCGTCGGTGTTCACCGGCTTGACCCACGACGGCAGCGCGAACCCGTTGCGCAGGTCCCGCAGCCGCCGCCCGAGCACCGGCACGTCGACTGTCAGCACCACCGCACGGCACCCCGCCTCCTCGGCACGGCGCAGCAGCTTCACCACCACCTCGCGGTCGCGCAGCCAGTACAGCTGGAACCACGTCGTGCCGCCCGCCGCGGCCACGTCCTCGATCGGGTCGGAGCTGAGCGTGCTCACCACGTACGGCACACCTGCCGCCGCCGCGGCAGCCGCGACCGCGCGCTCGCCACCGTCGTGGATCAGCCGCTGGTAGGCCATCGGGGCCACGGCCAGCGGCAGGGAGGACGTGACGCCGAACAGCTCGCAGCCCGTGTCACAGGCCGAGACGTCCACCAGCGCCCGCGGCACGACCGCGACCCGGTCCAACGCGGCCCGGTTCGCGGCGAGCGTGACCTCCTCGCCGCTGCCGCCCGCGATGTAGTCCCACACGTCCGGCGCGGACCGCTCGGCGGCCGACCGCTCGACGTCGGCCGTCGACCACACCTCACGCATAAGCTGCCGCCTGCATCGAGTACAGCTCGGCGTACAGGCCGTTCGCGGCCATGAGCTGGTCGTGCGAACCCTGTTCCCGCACGCGTCCGTCGGCCACCACCACGATCAGGTCGGCCATGCGCACGGTGGAGAACCGGTGCGAGACCAGCAACGTGATGGCACCGGTCCGCCGGCCGACCTCACGCGCACCGGCCGCGTACCGCTCGAACAACCGGTGCTCGGCCTGCGCGTCGAGCGCCGCGGTCGGTTCGTCGAGGACCAGCAGCAACGGGTCGCGACGCATCATCGCCCGGCCGAGCGCGAGCTTCTGCCACTGTCCGCCGGACAGCTCCACGCCGTCGGCGTAGGTCTTGCCGAGCTGGGTCTCGACACCGTCCTCGAGGCGGTCCAGGACGTCCTCGGCGCGTGCGCGGCGCAGGGCGTCGTGCACGGCGTCGGCCGACTCGATCTCGGCCAGCTCGCCGACACCGACGTTCTCGCGGGCGAGCAGCTCGAACCGGGCGAAGTCCTGGAACCCGGTGGCGACGCGGGCACGCCACCCGTCCACGGGAAAGCGGGCGAAGTCCGTGCCGTCCAACGAGATCGTGCCCGTGGTGACCGGGTAGAACCGGCACAGCAGCTTGATCAGGGTGGTCTTCCCGGCGCCGTTCTCACCGACGAACGCGACCGTGCCGCCGGCGGGCAGGGTGAGGTCGACGTCGGCGATGACCGGCCGGTCGGTGCCCGGGTAGGTGAACGACACACCACGCACCTCGATGCCCTCGCGGATGCGTCGGGGCACGTCCCGGTCGGGCGGGGGAGGTGCCTGGCTCGCGACCAGCGCGCGGACCCAGCGCACGTTGCCCATGACCCGCCCGGTGCGCTGCATCTCCTGCAACGTGGCGACGGACGAGGTCACCTGCTGGTTCACCTGGGACGCCAAGGTCAGCACGAGCAGGACGTCGCCCACGCCGCGGCGACCGGCCACCGCGTCCCGCAGCACGAGCAGCGTGCCCAGCACGTAGGCCACCGCGAAGAACAGCTCGCCGCTGGTGCGCAGCACCACGGCCCGGCGCTCACCGCGCCACAGCTGTGCCGACGCCTCGTCCCAGGCCCGGCGCTGGCGCGAGCGCAGCTCCGACTGCAGCCCGCTGACGCGCAGCTCCTTGGCCGAGGCCGCGTTCGCGACGAGTTCGAACAGGTGCTTGGCGTGCCGGGACGGCGGTGCCGAACGCTCGCGTGCGGCGTTGACGATCGACTCCGCCCGCCGCCCGAGCAGCAGCGGCGGCACGGCGGCCAGCGGCAGCAGCAA
The DNA here is from genome assembly GCF_040295345.1 of Actinosynnema sp. NPDC002837. Classification (NCBI taxonomy): domain Bacteria; kingdom Bacillati; phylum Actinomycetota; class Actinomycetes; order Pseudonocardiales; family Pseudonocardiaceae; genus Actinosynnema; species Actinosynnema sp. NPDC002837. The sequence continues at coordinate 220,472 of NZ_JBEOVG010000006.1, read as the reverse complement.
CAGCAGCGGGTTGAGCCGTGCCAGCAGGATCGCGGTGATCGAGATCGCCACCAGCAGGCCGAGGCTGTTCAGCAGGCCCTCCATCGAGCCCCACCCGGCCCGGTGCAGTTCCTGGCGCAGCAGCTGGATCTTGTCGGCGTACTCGGGCCGCTCGTGGTGCTCCAACCCGGCCGAGCCGTTGGTCATCTCGATCAGCTCGCGCTCCAGGCGCGGCACGGCGCGGTCGCCCAGCTCGAAGTAGAAGATGTGGGCGAAGTGCCCGGCGGTGAGCGCGGCGATCACCGCGACCACGACCAGCACCGCCGCCACGGTCGCACCCCGGACGTCGCCGGCCAGCGCCGAGTCGGTGAGCGCGGCCAGGGCGGGCGCGGCCAGCGGCATCGCCGACGCCTGGGCGATCATGAGCACGACGGCGAGCACCAACCGGTACCGGCTCTCCTGCCAGGCGATGAGGAACAGCTCCCAGCCACCGCGGACGACCTCGATCACCGGCTGACCCCCTCCACCACGGCGTCCGCCGCCGCGCCGTCGACCGCCGGGTACCCGGTGGCCGTGTCACCGTCCGGCACGTCGTCGGCTTCCGAGTCGTCCAGGCCGTGCGCGAACCGCTTCGCCTGCAAGGTGAACAGGCGCGCGTAGTGGCCGCCCGCCGCGATCAGCTCGTCGTGCGTGCCGCGCTCGACCACGTGCCCGCCGTCCACCACCACGATGTGGTCGGCCCGCCGGACGCTGGAGAACCGGTGCGAGATCAGCAGCGAGGTCACCCCGCGCGTCAGCTCCACGAACCGGTCGAAGAACGCCACCTCGGCGCGGACGTCCAGCGCCGAGGTGGGCTCGTCCAGCACCAGGACCGTGGCACCCGCGTCCAAGGCGTAGAGCGCACGGGCGATGGCGATCCGCTGCCACTGCCCGCCGGACAGGTCCGTCCCGCCCGGGTAGGCCCGCGAGAGCGGCGTGTCCAGGCCGTCGGGCAGGGCGAGCAGTGCTTCGGCGATCCCGGCGCGTTCGGCGGCGCGCAGCACCACCGCGCGGTCGACCGGGACGTGCGCCGCGCCCAGCGCGATGTTCTCCGCCGCGGTCAGCTCGTAGCGCACGAAGTCCTGGAAGATCACGCCGATCTGACGCCGCCAGAGCACCGGGTCGAACTCCGCGATGTCCACGCCGTCCGCGCGCACCGCACCCGATGTCGGCTCGTACAGCCGCGCGAGCAGCTTCACCAGCGTGGTCTTGCCCGCGCCGTTGACGCCAACCACGGCCGTGCACCGCCCGGCGGGCAGGTCCAGCTCGATGCCGTCGAGCACGGTGCGGTCCGAACCGGGGTAGTGGAAGCCGACGCGGTCGAACCTGAGCGACGCGGCCGGCGTGCCCGGCGGCACCTGCGCCCGACCCGGCGGGGGCTGACCGTCGTCCAACTCGTCCAGCCGGTCGCGCAACCGTTGCAGGGCCGTCAGCGACAGCATCGCGAACTGGGTGCTGGTGTCCGCCTCGGCGTAGTAGCCGCCCAGCGAGATCGCCAGCACCACCGCCTGCACCCCGAGCGCCAACGCGGTCAGGCCCACCCGCCCGGTCGCGGCGAGCTGGGCGGCGTACACCATCGCGCCACCCGCCGCCAACAGGCCCAGCGCCGTCAGCAGCAGGTACGGGGTCAGGTAGACGCGGCGGCGCGCACGTTCGAAGGTGTTGCGCACGGTCTCCCACACGGCCGCGTAGCGATCCGCGAGCCAGCCGGTGAGGCCGAACACCCGGATCTCCTTCGCCGCCACGTCGGTCATCGTGAGCTCGTGCAGGTAACCGATCTCGCGCATCCTGCCGATGAGGTCGCGCCCCACCCGCGAGTACTTGCGCAGCCCGCCGCGCTGGCCGTAGCGGAACGCCAGCACCGCCGCACCGACCCCGAGCCCCGCGGGCCAACCGATCGTCAGCCCGATGGCCACCACCAGCGCCACCAGCCGGGTGTAGCGGGCGATCAGCGCCACCAGGCCGAAACACGCCTGCCCCGGTGTGCCCCAGTCGCGCTCGAAAGCGCGCACGGCCTCGTTCAGCTCGTCCAGCGTGCGCTGGTCCTCCAACGGTCCGGTGCCGACCGGCCGCAGCATCAACGCCATCGCGTCGTCCCGCAGCGCGCTGTCCACCCGTCGCCGCAACTGCTGGCCCAGGGCGTTGCCCACGGGGGTGAGGATCTGGGTGAGCAGGAACGCGCCGGCGGCGAGCAGGAAGATCGAGGTCAGCCGGTCCCAGGCCGCGCTGCCGACCCCGCCGCCGACCGCGGCGGGCACCTCGCCGAGCATCACGCTCGTCGCGACCACGAAGGCCACCGGCAACAGGCCCAACACGAAGTGGAGCACGGCCAGGAACACGACCAGCCCCACACCACCGGACGGCAACAGCCTCGCGATCCGCAACCGCGGCCGCACCGCCTCGTCCACCCAGTTCGCCCACGTGACGCGCAACCCGGCCGTCGCGGGAGGTGTTCCGGTCGTCATGGCGCTCCCGCGGATCCTCTGGTGGTGCGGTTCGTCGACCAACCGCTCGTCGAATCGGCCGCAGGTGCATTGCCGCGTTCTCTCACGTCGTACGGGCACCGATCCTCAACCGGCTGCCAGGAGTCCCCGGGGCATACAAGCACAGGGGTGCGAGCACCTCCAAGGAAGTGATTTCGTGGATCCGCACGGTCTTCTCGCGCACCTCACCGGATGTTGCTCCGGTCGGTCCAGCGGCTCGTTGGACTACGGTGATCCGGATGGCGTCTCGTGTGTCCGGTGGAAGTCGCGCGGTTATGGGGAACTTTTGGCCGGCAAGGACGATGTCCCGGGCGGTGAGTTGAACGAGGGCTGTCGTCGGTGCGCGCCGCCGGATGTGCCGTCGCCGTAGTCGTTGTCACCGGCGACGGTGTCCAACGGCTCGGCTCTGCCTGCGTTGACCTGGCGCTGCGACGAGCTGATCGCCACCGGGCAGCTGCTGGAGACGACCAGCATCGACAACGTCGCACTCGTCGGCGGATCGCCGAGCTCGATGCCAAGATGGCGTCCAACGGCGTGCTACCGAGTTGCCGGAGGAGGCCGGGGACCCCAACGTGGTCCGAGGCCACCGAAAGTGCGCCCGAGCCATTCGTTCCACAGTCCCGTCAGGCGTAGTCGGGCAGCGTGCGGGCCACGTCGTGCGGTGACGGCATGGTGGCCACTTCGGCGGCGACGGCCCGGGTCGCGCCGAGCACGGCGTCGTCGGTGAGCAGTCGTTTCGCCTTGGCCGTGAACACCTCGGCGGTCACGTCCGCGCCGAGCACGCGGTCGCCGAGCCCGGCCTCGGTCACCATGTCGGCGTTGTTGAACTGGTCCGCCGCCTGCGGTATGACCAGTTGCGGCACGCCCGCGCCCAGCGTGCCCATGGTCGTGCCGGACCCGCCATGGTGCACCACGAGGTCGACGTGCGGCAGCAGGTCGGCCTGCGGGACCCACGGGAGCACCACGACGTTGTCCGGCAGTTCGCCGAGCGCGTCCGGTTCCACCGTCGGTCCGGTCGCCACGAGCACCTTCACGTCCAACGCGGCCAGACCCTCCACAGCGGTGCGCAGCACCTCCACGACGCCGAAGGCCGTGCCCAGCGTCAGGTACACCAGGGTTTCGCGGTGTTCGAGCACCCACGAAGGCAGCTCGCCGGGCTCGGTGAACGGCACCGGCCGCAGTGGGGTTCGGTGCACCGACGAGGTCAGGAACGCCGGGTTCTGCAACGACGGTGGGCAGATGTCGAGGTACGGGTGGCCGAGCACCAGGGGATCGCTCCGCGGGATCTCGACGCCCAACTCCGCGCCGAGGTCGGTGAGGTGGGCGAGCGCGGCCTCGGCGAAGTCGGGCTCCTGCCACATCCGGCCGAACGAGTGGCACAGCGCGGGTACGCCCGCGACGTCGGCGGCGAGGCCCGCGCCCGGGTTGCCGAACTCGTGCACGACCAGGTTCGGCTTGCGGTCGGCGATGACCGGCGCGAGTTCGGTGGCGAAGCGGCGCGGCATCACCGAGGCGAAGGTGTACGCGACCCGCTCGGTGACGTCCTCCGGCCTCCTCGGCCGGGCGTCACTGGTCGCGATGGCGAACGCCTCAGGCACCTCGATGCCGCCGACGATGTGCTCGATGCCGCGCGCGGTGAGGGTGTTGGCGAACGCGGCGCCGGTGAAGTAGCCGACGTCGTGGCCCAGCTCCCTCGCGGCGATCGCGAGCGGCAACAGGGGGTAGGTGTGCCCGTAATGGCCGAGGCTGGAGAAGAGGATCCGCACGGTACGAGGGTAACCGGGCGATGTCCGGCAGCGGGTGAACCTGTCCGTGTCCGGGACCTTCCCGCATACGGCCCTGAACCTGCGATTCGACGCCCGTCGGTCCCACACTGATCACGCAGCCATTGGTCGGAGATCCTTCTGTCGCAAGAAGATCTCCAACCAAGGGCTGTACCTATGATCAACCAGGGTGCCGAACGATCCCCGATCCTCGGGTCCGGCGAACCCGAGCAGGGTGTCGTCGGCATAGCGGACGTACGGCAACCGCCGGAAGCCCGTCTGCCGATGATTCCGGATCGAGCGGATGCCCGACCACGTGCACCGAACCTGGCATGTCGACGAACATCCGCACATGCCGAAGGGCGTGCAGCCGAACGTGCCGCCAAGCCGTAGTGGCGGGACGAAGTCTTCTCCCGGCCTGGTCGCGGAAGGGCTACGGTCGTTGCGCGACAGGCGAGCGCGGACGGATGGGATGAGGTGCGGGGGAGTGGTCACCGGTGGCTTCTCGTCGAGAGGGCTGGCTCGGGTGCGAGAGCTGCTGGAGCGCCAAGTCGAGTCCGGCTTCGTGCCCGGTGCGGTGGCGGTTCTCGGCCGCCACGGCGAGGTGCACGTCGAAGCGGCGGGCACCATCGCCTTCGAGGGCGAGGGCGCGGGGACGCCGATGGCGGCCGACACGATCTGCCGCACGGCCTCGATGACCAAGCCGATGGTCGCCGCGTGCGCGATGACACTCGTGGACGACGGCACCCTGCGCCTGGACGAGCCGGTTGACGACCTGCTCCCGGAGCTGGCGGACATGACCGTGCTCGCCGATTTCCACGGGCCGCTGGACGACACCGTCGCGGCGCAACGCCCGATCACGCTGTGGGATCTGCTGTCGTTCACCTGCGGCATCGGCATGATCCCGACCAGACCGGGAAGGGTACCGATCGTCGACGCGCTGAACGCACTCGACTACACGTCGCCGGACGAGTGGATGCGAGGGCTGGGCGCGCTTCCGCTCGCCTACCAACCGGGTGAGCGCTGGATGTACGACACCGCCTCCAACGTGATCGGCGTGCTCATCGCCAGGGCCACCGGCATGTCCTTCGGAGACGCCCTCCGCGAGCGGATCTGCGATCCGCTCGGGATGAAGGACACCGCCTTCAGCGTGCGCGGCGAGGACATCGGCCGGTTCGCGACGGCGTACCAACGTGCCAGTGCGGTCACCGGCGGGCAGGTCGTGGACGACGGCCCCGACGGGCAGTGGAGCCGGCCGCCGACGTTCGAATCAGGTGCCGCCGGACTGGTCTCGACCGCCCAGGACTACTTCGCCTTCGCTTCGGCTCTGTTGGCCGGCGGCTCCCACGGCGGCAGGAGGGTGCTCTCCCGACCGTCGGTCACGCTGATGACCACCGACCAGCTCACCTCGGAGCAGCGGGCCGGCTCCGGGTTCCACCCGGGGTTCTTCGACGAGATGGGTTGGGGTCTCGGGATGTCGGTCCGGTCCCACCGCAGCCCGTTCGGCCAGTCGGTCGGCAGCTACGGGTGGTGCGGCTTCTACGGCACCGCCTGGTACAACGATCCTGAGCAGGACATGACGGCGATCTTCTTCATGCAGCGAGCGCACACTGGTGACCAGAGGTTGCCGATGTGGCACGACCTCTGGACCGCTGTCTACCAGGCGATCGAGAACTGACTGCGGGGGTGCTGCCTCACCTGGTGTCGGTACTCGGTGGCGGCCACAGCCCGGTGGCAACCCGCGCCGCACGAGGCCGAACCGCCGTAGTCCAGGATCTTCGGCGGGCCGTACGGCCCGCCGAACTCGCCGCTCGACCACCCGAACGGCCCGCAGGCCCAGTCCGAACCGCGGCAGAACTGCCAAGCGGATCGCTGCACGTCGCGCATGACGCCATTGCCGTGCTGGGCTTCGGAGTGGTCAACGCCCGGTGCCGGTGGTGAGGGGTGGCGGCCACGCGGCGGGGTCCGACGCGTCGGACGGGGCGGTGGGGCACAGGACGTAGTGGCGTGGGGCGATGGCGTTGAGACGGCCGGGTAGTGCGGCCAGGCAACGGGCATGGGCCTGTTCGGGTGTCCGCACGGCGTCGGTCGCGGTCAGGTAGGCGACCAGGTCGCGGCCGTCGACCGAGCCGAAGACGCGGGCCGTCGAAGGCGCCAGGGCTTCGTCCAGCAGTTGTTGCACCTCGGCGAGGTCGACCCAGCACGAGTCGACCAGCACCCAGTTCGAGGTGCGGGTGACGGGGTCCAGGCCGATGACCTCGCGGGTGCGCGAGGCGTCGAGGTCACCCACGGCCGCACCGACCAGCAGGCGCTCGACGGCCAGCAACAACGACTCTACCTCGGCCCGGGGCACCAGTCCGGTGTCCGCGCACCACAGGTCGAGCAGGACCCGGCCGTCCACCTCGTGCAGGTTCAACCGCACCGGCGTCGCGTCGTAGGGCAACGGACGCCACCGCAGCGCCGTCCGCCGCAGCGCGGCGGTGATCTCCTCCGGCCGGTGCCGGAGGCCCGCAGTGACCCCGGACCACGACTCGGGCACGAGGCTGTTGAACAACGGGTCGTAGAGGAAGTGCACACCTCGCTCGTATTGGATCCGCTCGTCCGACGCGCCGCGCTCGACGCCGTCGTACCTGGCGTGCCTGCTCGCCTCCAGCACCGCGGTCCACGTGTGCTTGACCAGTGCGTCGAAGCTCCGGTCGCCGACCTCGACGGCGACGAGGTTGCCCTGCGCCAGGGGACCGACGAAGTCGACCAGGTGGCGGTCGAAGCGGTTGCTCGACAGCGACGGGAACACCAGCTCCCGGTAGCCGGTGCGCCGTGCCAGCACCGCGCACGTCGCGGCGAGCACGACGGAGGACCGGCTGGACCGGGTGCGTGCCGCCACCTGTCGCACCGCCATCGCGGCGGCCGGCGACGACAGCTCCACCGCCAGCGACTCGCCGGACCGCGTGGCCCCCGGCAGCGCGAGCAGGCAGCGGGGTTGCCGCCGCGCCAGCTCCCGCACGTAGTCGTTCGCCGCACGGGTCCGACGCCGCTCGGCGGGTGTCGCCTCCAGCTCGGCCTGGTCCAGCGGCTGGTGGCGGGGCTCGCCCACCTGCCGGAGGTCCGGGTGCGCGAGCATCTCGGTGAACTCGCGCTTGAGCACCTCGATGGCGCCGAAGTCGACGGCCAGGTGAGAGAACCCCGCGACGCAGGCGATGACCGTGCCCTGCTCGTCGGTGGCCACCGCCATCCGCAGCGTGGTGGCCGCCGTGTCGCGCCGTTCCCCCAACCACACGAGCAGCCTCCCGGCCACCGCCGAGCGGTCGCGAGGCCCCCACGGACCCCCGTCGAGGGCGCACACGTGGAGCGTGAACGTGCTCGTCGCCGCGACCACCTGACGGGGGTGCTCGCCCCGGACGTAGGTGGTCCGCAGGGATTCGTGCCTGGCCACCAGCACGGCGGCCGTCTCGACCACGTCGTCCACGGACCTGCCGTCGAGCACGGGCAGTTCGACGCGCAGGACCGCGTTGGGGTGGTCGGCGTCGCGCCCCAACCACTGCAGGATGTTGAGCTGGCCGAGGGTGACGGGTCCCTCGCCCGCGCGCGATCCCTCGGAGCTGACCTGGATGGCGTCGACGGGCGTGAGCCGCACGCGCCGCCTGCGCTGACCGGTGTCGATCGAGGTGCTCATCCCGATCAGCCGATCAACCCGCGCAGCGCGCCGGCCACGTCATGCGGCGTGTGCTCGCGCGTCACCGCCGATGGCCAGTCCGCGAACGCCGGCCGGTCTCCCGACGGGCTGAGGAAGACGTCGAGCGGACCGGAGTACGGCCGGGGTTCCCAGTCGCGGACGGCGACCTCGTTCGCCTGCCACACGCGCGCCGAACGCCGGACGAACTCGGGGGTCGCGTCCGACGGCACGAGGTCGAGTTCCTTCCACCGGTCCAGGACCGCGACCAGGTCATCGGGCGGCTGGTCGAACCGGGGTCCGATGTCCAGGAGCTCGGCGTCGACCAGGACCAGCAGCCGAACCTCGGCGCCGCCCTCGGTGAGCCGGGCGGCCATCTCGTGGGCGACCGCCGCACCGGTAGAACAGCCGCCGAGCAGGTAGGGGCCGGTCGGCCACGCCGCGCGGACGGCTTCGACGTAGGTCTGCGCCAGGGAACCTGCAGAGGCGACCGGGTCGACTTCGGAGTAGAGCCCGGCCGCCTGGAGCCCGAACACGGTGAACTCCTCGCCCAGCGCCTGAGCGAGCCCGGCGTACGGGCCGACCTGCCCGTTGGCCGGGTGGACCAGGAACAACGGGGGAGCGGTCCCGTCGCCGCGCTGGATCTCCACCAGCGGGTCGGACAGCTGCCCGTTGTGGTCGCGCAGCCGGGCGGCGAGGCCTTCCACGGTGGGGTGCTCGGTCATCACGTTCAGGGGCAGCTGGACGCCCAGTTCCTCGAACACGGCGTTGACGACCCGCGCCGCGTCCAGGGAGTTGCCGCCCAGCTCGAAGAAGTTCTCCCGGATGCCGACGGCGAACCCGATGACCTCCTGCCACTGCCGGGCCAGCCACAGCTCCACCGGGTCGCGGGGGTGCCGGTAACCGGTGTCGAGCACGTCGTCCACGGTCGGGTTCATGGTGTGGGTGCACCGCCTTCGTGATCGGCGGCGAGCCGCCAGCGCTGGATCTTCCCGGCCGCCGAGCGGGGGAGTCGGTCGACGAACGCGAAGTGCTTGGGAATCTTGTAGCCGGCCAGGCGCCGGCCGCAGTGCGCGGCGAGTTCGGCCTTGCGGACGCTCACCTCGGGTAGCAGCACCACCTGCACGCCGACCACCGACCCAAGGGTCCCGTGCGGCACGGCCAGCGCGACGGCGTCCACCACCGCGGGGTGGGCCAGCAACGCGGCCTCGACCTCGTTCGGGTCGACCTTCTCACCACCGACGTTGATCGTGCCGTGGTCGCGGGGTTCGAGGTAGAGGTAGCCGTCGCGGTCGAGTCTGCCGCGGTCGCCCACCGTGGCGAACCCGTCCGGGGTGGTGCGGACGACCTGGTCGTTGACGTAGTCGGACCGGCCCACCCGCAGGGGGGTGCGCATGAACACGGTGCCGGCCTCGCCCGGCGCGACGGGCCTGCCGTCGTCGTCCAGGACGCGGAGCTGGGTCAGCACACCGCGCCCGACGGTGCCGGGCCGGGCCAGCCACTCGTCGCCGCGGGCCAGCGTCACGCCGATGCCCTCGGTCGCGCCGTACAGCTCGAAGACCCGCTCGGGGCCGAGCAGGTCGATCCACCCGCGCTTGGTCTCCGCGTCGCAGGCGGCCGCGGTGTGCAGGAGCGCGCGCACGCTGGTGAAGGCCGCCGGGTCCGCGTCGGCGAGCATCAGGATCTCGCGCATGTGCGTCGGCGTCAGCTGCACCCACTCGATGCGGCGCTGCCGCACCAGGTCGACGGTCCACTGCGCAGCGAAGAACGGTTGCAGCACAACGGTGTTCAGGTCCAGCAGCGCGTCCACGAACACGGTGAACGGCGCCGCGTGGTACAGCGGACCGACGATGAGCTGCCGCTGGCCGGTCCGCCAACCGGTCTGCCGGATCACCAGCGACGGCGTCCGCGCGGGGTCGTAGCGCAACGGCCCCGGTCGCGCCGAGACCTTCGGCACGCCCGTGCTCGCGCCGGTCGCCAGCAGGTAGGCCGCGGCGCCGTCCCGGGTTGACGGCGGCGTGGCCGACACGATCGGCGGCCCCGGCCGGTTCCAGGCGTCCATCAGGTGGACGTGCCCGTACCGGCGGCCGATCAGTCCGAACAGGACGTCCCGCTCGGCCGCGGGGGTGGCCGGGTTCAGCGCGAAGACGGGCACCTCGGCCGCGAGCGCCGCCGCGATGCCGGTCGCGGCGGCCAGGGTGTTGGCCGCCTCCACGACGACGCACGACGGCACGTCCGGGTCGAGCGCCGCCCGCAGCGCGGCCACCGCGTCGTCAACCGACCCGGCGAGTTCCCCCCACGACATGGTCTGCTCGGCCAGGTCGGCGTCGAACCCGATCAGGGCCGTCCGACCGGGTTCGGCGCGGGCGATGTCGGCGATCCGCCGGTGCACGGAGAGGGTCATCGCTACCGCAGGACCTCGGCCAGCCGCCGGACGTTGGACGCGCTCATGAACTCGTACACGTCCAACGGCCGGTCGAACTCCGCTTCGAGCGCGGCGATGATGCCGAGCGCGGACAGCGAGTCGCCGCCCAGCTCCAGGAAGTCGTCGGTCGCGCCGACCGGCCGCACGTCCATCTGCGCCGACCAGATCTCCGCGACCCGCCGCTCGACGTCGTCGCGCGGATCCTCGAACAGGGTGCACCGGCCGTCGGCGACGGCCGCCGCCAACTGCCCGGCGTCCACCGCGCCGTCCATCATCGGGACCTGGTCCACGACGAACACACCGTTGAGCCCGCAGTCCTCGCCCAGCTGTCGGTGCACGTGGTTGCGGAGCACCGGCCCGCTCAGGTACTCGGTCAGCTCGACCGCGGCGACCGTGACGTCTCGGCCGTCGTGGCGCACGACGGCGACCTCGGCCCGGCTGACGCCGGGGTGCGCGGACAGGACGTCGGCTATCTCGGCCACGTTCACCACGGGCGCTCTCCTATCAGCAGTTCGGCGACGAGGTCGTGCACCGCGGGCTCGCGCAGCAGGTCGGCGTGGTCGAAGTCCAGCTGGAGGCGTCGGACGTCGTCCACGGGCGGCTCGTGGTCCTTCGAGGACACGGACAACGGCGTCCCGGAGCGCGTGTCGAACCGGCCCTGGGCGGCCAGCAGCATGTAGTCGACGTAAGCGGTGAACCCGCCGGTGAGCTGCTGCCGGAAGAACTGGTTGAGCGACAGCCGGGCGGCGACCTCGCCCATCAACGCGTCGTACCGGTCGACCAGGGCCGCGGCGATGCGGGGCAGGTCGTCCGGGTGCGCCTCGACCAGCCCGTCCGCCAAGGCACGAGCGTCGTCCAGCTCCTCGGCGGTCAGGTGGTCCGCGGAGGTCTCGATGGTGGACGTGAACTGGTCGCCGAACGAACCGGCCGTGGTCGCCGCGGCGTCGAAGAGCAGGGTCACCGGCGCGGGCGCCGACTCGGCGACGGCATCGGCGACGCAGGTGGCCAGCGACGACCCGGCGCAGTACCCCAGCACCGCGCGCACCGGGCGGCCGGTCGCCGCCACGTCTGCCACCCAGCGGTCGACGCACGCGTCGAGCGATGCCGAGCCCGGCTGGGCGATGTGCAGGAAGCAGGCGTCCACCGGGACACCGGACGCCAGGTCCGCGAACCCCGCCGCGGCCCGTCCGCCAGGGAAGTCGAGGCACAGCACGAGGTCCGGGCCGCGATCGGACAGCTGTCGCCAGTGCGTCAGTTCCACTACCCGACCTCCCGGGCGTCCACGGCCGCCGCCAGCGCCGGGTAGTCGACCTTGCCGCCGGGGGTCCGCGGCAGGCGGTCGACGTGGCGGACCGCCACGTGCCGGCTCGGCACCCCCAGCGCCTCGGCGAGGTGCCGCCGCTGCTGCTCGTGCACATCCGGGTCGCCCGCGCCGAACAGGTACACCACGTCGTCGTCGGAGACCACGGCGGACGGGTGGTCGGACCGCTCGACCATCCGCTCCAGGTCGTCCAGGCTCGTGCGGACACCGAGCACCTTGACGATCCGCTTGGTGCGGCCGGTGAGGTAGAGGTAGCCGTCGCGCAGGTATCCGAGGTCGCCCGTGTCCAGGACGTCCACCTCGGCCCCTCGGCCGAGGTCGTCGCGACCGGTCGCGTAGCCGAGCATCACGCCCGGACCGCGGTAGTGCACGGCGCCCTCGCCGGGTGCGGCCCGGCCGTGTGCTTCGACGGGCGCGATGGTGACGACGCCGCCGGGCACCGCCGTCCCGACCGAGCCGAGGCGGTCGGGGAGGGCGGCCGGGTCAAGGCACGTGATCCGCGAGGTGGCCTCGGTCTGGCCGTACATGGGGAAGAACCGGCCCTGCCGCCGCTGCATCATCCGCACCAGCCGCATCGTCAGCTCGTCGCCGAGGCGTGCGCCCGCTTGGGTCATCGTGCGGATCTCGGTGCGTTCCAACAAGTTCACGTGCGCCGGTCCGAACGCCGCGTAGGTCGTCGGCACGGCGGCGAACGAGGTGGCACCCGCCCTCGTCACGTGGTCCCACAGCGCCAACGACAACGGCGACCGGTCGGTCAGCACGATGCTCGCCCCCGCGCTCAGGTGGCTGTTCACCACCGATAAGCCATAGGCATGGGTGATCGGCAACGTGGTCGGCGCCCGTTCGGCGGACGTGACGCCCAACGCGCGGACGATGGCGTCGGCGTTCTCGGCCATCGCGTCGTACGACAGCCGCACCGCTTTGGGGCTCCCCGTCGTACCGGAGGTCGACAGCAGCAGCGCCGTGTCCGGGAAGATGCCACCCGCCGGTCGCGCCGAACGCCTGCGGAAGACGTGCGATCCTCCCACCTCGCCGACGGGCACGTAGCCACGGGCAGCCAGGTCCGACCCGCCGCCGGGCTCCGGCACGACGAATTCCGGGTGGTACTTCGAAAGTATTTCGGAGGAGGTGGGAAGGAATGCGACCGTGTGGCCGAGCCGCAGCGCGGCCAGGTAGGTCAACAGGGTGGGCAGGTCACGATCCCCCGCGCACAGCACCAACGCCTTGGTGTCGTGGCGCAGTGATCTCTCGGCCTCGCCGACGAGCGCGGCCAAGTCGCCGTACGACAGCGTCTTCCCGCCGACGAGGTGGACAGCAGGGGACCCCGGCGGCGCCTCTCCGAGCGTCACGAGATCCAGTATCGCCGAGGGCATGGCGCACATTCTGAGGCTGTTCCGAACCGCGGTCCATAGCCCATATTCGGGTACGGGCTCGTGCTTGACGGCCAAGACCCCCGTGGGGCAGATTCCCGTTGACCTCCCGGAGAGGGGAAGTGCCGCCATGAATTCGGAGATCCGCCAGTTCCTTTTCGACTCGTTGACGATCATGAAGTACAGCACCGCCGACATGGACGACGACACGGTGCTCGGCCCGGCAGGCGCCGACCTCGAGTCGCTGGCCCTGGCCGAGCTCTCGCTGCGGGTGGAGGACCACTTCGGCGTCCGGTTCGACGAGGACGAGGCCGAGCGGTTCGCCGCCATGACGGTCGGCGAGTTCTGCGCCGAGGTGGCCCGGCGCGCGCAGACCGCAACGGCGACGTGAGCGCGAGCGTCGCCGTGACGGGGATCGGGCTGGTCAGTCCGGTCGGCGCGGTGGTCGAGGAGGTCTTCGAGGCGGTGTGCTCCGGTCGGTCCGCGATCGTGCGCCCGCCGGAGGACCACCCGCTGCACGGCGTGCTCGACGCGGCCGCGATCGGACCGGCCATCGACCCGGAAAGCGTTCTGCCGCCGAAGGAATCGCGCGTCGTGGACCGCTCGATCGTGATGGCCGTGCGGGCCGCGGACGACGCCCTGGCCGACGCCGGGATCGAGATCGGCCGCGACGTCGACCCGTACCGCGTCGCGGTGGTGCTCTCCGGGGTCGGCGGGCTCGCGACGCTCGCGGAACAAGCCGTGGAGCGGTCCCGGCGCGGCCGGCTGGGCGTGAGCCCGTTGCTGCTGCCCGGCGTGCTGCCCAACATGGCCGCGGCGCGGGTCGCCATCAAGTTCGGCATCCGGGGGTACACGTCGTCCTCCGGCACTGCGTGCGCCGCCGGTGGGCAGTCCATCGGCGAGGCGATGCGCATCCTCCGGGCGGGCGAAGCGGACGTGGTGGTGTGCGGGTGCACCGAGGCACCGCTGTTCCCGACGTTCGCCGACGCCTTCGGCAACGCGCTCGCCCTCGCCCGCGGTTGGCCCGACCCGACCACCGCGAGCCGCCCGTTCGACCGGCGCCGCAACGGTTTCGTGCTCGGTGAGGGCGCCGGCGTGCTCGTGCTGGAGCGGTCCGACTTCGCGCGGGCGCGCGGCGCGGCAGTGCACGCCGAGGTGCTCGGCTGGGGTGCGACGAGCGACGCGCACCACCCGACCACGCCCCGGCCCGACGGCTCCAGCGCGGCGCAGAGCATGCGGATCGCACTTCGGGATGCCGGACTGTCCACAGGCGACATCGACTACCTCAACGCGCACGGCACGGGCACGAAGGCGGGTGACTCCGCCGAGGCGGCGGCGATCCGCGGCGTGTACGGCGACGCCATGCCGCCGGTCAGCTCGACCAAGGGTGTCACCGGGCACATGCTCGGCGCGTCGGGTGTGGTCGAAGCGGCGATCGGCATCGTCGCCATGCGCAAAGGGCTGCTCCCACCGACCCACAACCTGGACGATCCCGACCCGGCCTGCGACCTCAACCACGTCCGCGGTGAGGCGCTGCCCGCCGCGGTGGGCGCGGTCATGTCCAACTCGTTCGGCTTCGGTGGCCACAACGTGAGCGTGATCTTCGGGAGAGCCGATGGGTAAACGGATCGTCCACGACCTGGTGCCCGTACCGTTCTCCGGGCCCGGAGCGGGAACCGCGCCGCTGACCTGGGGGCAGAAGACCATCCTCCACGACATGCGCACCAGCGACTGGACCTACAACATCTGCGGTGCGCACCACCTGCCGGAGGGCCTCACCGTCGCCGACGTCGCCGATCGCCTGAGCCGGCTGATGAGCAAGCACCCCGCGCTGCGGACGCGGTTCGGCACCGACGACGAGGGCAAGCCGTGCCAGGTGGTGCACGGGTCGGGCGAGATCGACCTGGAAGTCATGACCTTCGCCGACCACCTCGACCGCACCGATGCCGTCGACCACGGCAACAGACTGTGGCTCAAGTGGATGGCGGCCCCGCTGGAAGAGCACACCCCGTGGCCGCTGCGCATGGGCGTGATGCAGTACCGGGGCAAAGCGGTGTACCTGGTGCTCACCCTCGGCCACATGGTCGTGGACGGCGTGGGCGGGTTGCTGCTCATGACCGACCTCGACCTCGGCGAGCTGGTCGGCCGCCCGCTGGACCCGGACGCGGTGCGGCTCGCCGACCTCGCCCGTCGGGAGGCGACGCCGGAGTTGCGGCGGGTCAGCGACCGGGCGATGCGCTACTGGGAGGGCCACCTCCGTTCCCTGCCACCGCTGACGTTCGGCGGGTCGGGTGCGCCGGACTACGAGGCGGGGCGGCGGTGCCGCAACGTGCGGTTCCAGTCGCGGGCCGCTTACTTGGCCGTGGTCGAGATCGCCCGGCGGACCCGCACGGACACCGGACGGGTGTTGCTCGCGGTGATCGCCACCGCGATCGCCCGGACCACCGGCGTCAACCCGCTGACCTTGCACGTGGCCGCGGGCAACCGGTACCGGCCCGGGTTGGCCGATGTCATCGGCTCGGTGGTCCAGAACGCCGTGCTCACCCTCGACCTCGACGGCACGGTCGACGACGTGATCGCGCAGGCGCGCCAGGCCAGCACCGCGGCCCTGATGAACTCCTACTACGACCCCGACCAGTTGGCGGAGCTGGCCGCGCGCCTGGACGCCGAACGCGGCTACCCGGCCCGGATCACGTGCCGGATCAACGACCGGCGGTTCAGCACCAGGGCCCAGGCCGACGCGGTGGCGGACGCCGCGCCCCTCACCGAGGACGAGATCAGGGCCAAGCTCCCCGAAACGCAGGTCATGTGGCACAAGTTCGTCTACCGGTGGACCGACCAGCTGTTCGTCAACATCGAGGACCACCCGGACGCCGTGTACCTCCAGGTGGTCAACGACACCGAGGTCTTCCCTCCCGAGCAGGTGGAAGCGATGTTGTACGCGGTGGAGGAGGTGGCCGTCGAGGCCGCGTTCCGGTCGGACGTGCCGACCGGCGCACAACCCCGACCGGCCGTCACCGGCGCCTGACCGAGGCAGCCGATCAGTCCACTGAGGACTGATCGGCGGCGACCCGGGCGAGGCAGAGGTAGCGCAGTTCCGGGTCGTAGTCGCCCGCCAGCACCGTGTCCTCCTGCGCACCGGCCAGATCCCACCACACACCCGTCGTGGGCTGCCCGGCCGGCGCGCGGGTGTGGTCGGGGTGGTCCGGCCACACCGCGGCGAGCGAGTCGCTCAGCGCGACCCGTGCGCCGGGGTGGCCGGCCGACAGCTCGGCCACCCCTCGCCGAGCCAGTTCGGCTACGGTATCCGGCCCCACGTCGGGGTACTGGAGCACCTCGGTAGCCCGGGCACCCGCGCTCCCCTCGTACAACATGGCCACGCCCCGGTGTGCCAACGGTGTCGCCGCCGCCGACTCGTAGGGCAGCGCGGCCTGTTCGACCACGACCAGCAGCGCCCGCCGCACGCCGTAGTCGCCGATCAACCGCAAACCGGTGAACGGCGACGCGCTGCCCTGGTCGCACACGGCGAACGACATCGGCGTGCCGGGGCAGACGTGGCTGAGGTAGGTCGCCGTCGCCCGGCCCGGCCACACGTCGTGGATC
This sequence comes from Actinosynnema sp. NPDC002837, assembly GCF_040295345.1. Classification (NCBI taxonomy): domain Bacteria; kingdom Bacillati; phylum Actinomycetota; class Actinomycetes; order Pseudonocardiales; family Pseudonocardiaceae; genus Actinosynnema; species Actinosynnema sp. NPDC002837. Next base: position 203,819 of record NZ_JBEOVG010000006.1, on the reverse strand, counting down.
GAGAACGCCAGCACCAGCAGGTCGACCGGCTCCGTCGGGGGCACGACGTCCGACACCAACGCCTTCGCCATCTCGCCGTAGGACTGGCCGGACAGGTCGGTGAGGGGTCCGGCGTCGAAGGGTCGGACGAGGTCCGCGAAGTAGTCGGTCACCTGCGCGCGGTGGTCGTCGTCGGCGAGGACGTCGGCGTTGCCGGTGAAAGCCCTGCGCCTCGCGCAAACCAGACGCATCACCAGGGCCGGCTGTGGCCGGCGATGAACGTGGCCAGCTCGCCGACGGTCAGCAACTCGTCCGGGCGCATCCGCTCCACGTCGATCTGGATGCCGAGCTGCTCCTCCACCTCCAGCAGCAGCTCCAAACCCAGCGACGAGCTGACCCCCAGCTCGTCGGCCATTTGCATGTCCTCGGTGATCGGCTCCTCGCGCTCGACCAGCCGCTTGAGGACGGTGGTCATGGCTTCGACCACGCGTTCCCGTAATGCGCTGTCGACCTGGGCGTCCGGTGCGGTCATGGCGGCCTCCTGAGTGGGACGTGGGATCAGTGCTGGAACACCATCGCGGAGAACGTCGCCCCGGCTCCGGCGCCGACGGTCGCGACGAGGTAGTGGTCGCCCTCGCGGAGCAGGTCGCGCTCCCTGGCGGTGCGGTAGTTGGCGAACGCGTCGGTGCAGAACAGGTGGCCGTGGTCGGGCACGTTCGACAGCAGCACCCGCTGCACCGGGAAATCCATGAGCGAGCAGAGGCGTTGCCAGGTCACGACGTTGACGTTGTGCGGCAGGACCAACCGGATGTCGTCCAGGGTGAGCCCCGCGTCGGCGACGGCCCGGTTGATCACCTCGGCCAGGGACGGGCGGTACTGGCGTTGGAACTCTTCCTCCCGGTCGCCGAACTCGCCGTCGAATTCACCGCGTTGGGCGCACACGAAGGACAACATCCGGTCGCGCGGCCCGTTGGCGCTCACCAGGCACGCGGACGCGCCCTCGCCGAACAGCGACGTGCCGGGAATCAGCCGGGCGTGGCGGGTGAACGCCTTCTCGCCCGTCAGCACCAACGCCAAGGCGTCGTCCGGGTCGCGGGCGAGCAGCCGACCGGCCAGCTCGACCGCCAGCAGCCCGCTCGCACAACTCTGTTGCGTGACGGTGAAAGCCAGCGCGTGACCGAGTCCCAGCTCACGGCAGACGTCGTGCAGCGGGTTGTGCGGGTACGGCACGACGACCGGCATCGCGCGGCCGTGGATCACGTACCGGACCCGGTGCTCCTGGCCGCGCAGTTCGGCGAGCCCTTCCACGGCGGCGCGCAACAGCTCGGCGGGCGAACGGTCCGGGTCGAACCGGACCTGGTCGAGCCCGTGGAACCGCCGGAAGAGCCTGACCTGGATGTCGGTCAGGCCGAGCGGGTCGGCCAAGTCCTCGAGGGGAACGCGGAAAGCCGGTGTGTACACCGACACCGCGTCGAGAGCGGTCACACTTCGGGATCCCACCACGTCGTTCCGGGGAACGTCAATGTGTGCCACCATGTTGCGGTGTCGCGGTTTCTGCTGGTCGTACTGCCGCTGCAAGGCCACCTCTACCCCATGCTCGCGATCGGGCAGGAACTCGCCCGCGCGGGTCACGACGTCGTCTGGTGCGGTCCGGAGAACGTGCTGCGCCCGCTGGTCGGTCCGGACGTGACCGTGCACCCCACCGGCGCACGGGCTTATCGCCGCTACGACGAGATGGGCATGGCCGGGGTGCGGGCGATGTGGGACGGGTACCTGATCCCGTTCACCCGCTTCACCCTCGGCCCCGTCGATGAAGCTGTGCTGGAGCACAAGCCGGACGTCGTCGTCACCGAGCAGTACGCGCTGGCCGGTGCGTTGGTGGCGCACCGGCACGGCATTCCGTGGGCGACCCTGTGCACGGGCACGCTGGAGCTGACCCCGCCCGAAGACCTCGTCGGGTTCGAGGACTACCTGGCCGACAAGATGGCGCAGGCGGTGGCGATGGCGGGCCTGTCCGACGAGCCGATCGACCCCCGGTTCTCGCCGCACCTGGTGATCGCCCTGATGACGCCCGGACTCGTGGGCGACGCTGTGCTGCCGGACCGCTGCGTACTCACCGGCGCGGCGCTGGGTACCCGGCCGAACGCGCCCGATTTCCCCTGGCACCGCTGGGATCCCGACCGCAGGCACGTGCTGGTGACGGTCGGCACGCTGGTCGGCCACATGATCGGCGACTTCTACGACCGGGCCGCCGCGGTGCTCGCACCCATGGCGGACGAGGTGCAGGCGGTGTTCGTGACTTCGGGCGTGGCCGCGGAGTCCTTCCCGGACGACGCCATCACCGCCGAGCTGGTGCCGATGCTCGACCTGATGCCGAAGCTGGACGCGGTGGTGTGCCACGCGGGTGGCGCCGTCAACGAAGCGCTCACCTTCGGGGTGCCGATGGTCGTCGCGCCCGTCCGGGCCGAGCAAGTGGCGCTGGCGCGGCAGGTGGCCCGGTCGGGCGCGGGCATCGAGGTGCCGATCCTCGACGTCACAGTGGCCGAACTGGACGCCGCCGTGCGGGCGGTGCTCGACGAGCCGGACTACCGGCGCAACGCCCGTCGGATCGGGGCGGAGTTCGCCGCCGCCGGTGGCGCGGCGGCCGCCGCCGCCCACCTGGTCGAGTTGGCGTCCGGCACGTGACCACACGCGAGCGGGAGGACGGTCCGGTGGACGGGTCCAGGGTGAAGGCGCTGCCGGCGGCCGAGGAGTTCGCGTGGGCGAGACAGCGGCGGGCCGACATCCGCCGCGCCGGTGGCGTCCTGGACCTGGTGCTGCCGCTGCGGGAGGGCGGTGGCGGCCCCGCGCTGTTCTGCGCGCCGCCGTTGGTCGGTGCGAGCTGGTGCTACCTCGCGCTGCTGCCGCACCTCGCGCCCGAGCACCCGGTGTACGGCCTGCAACTGCGCGGTCTGCGCAGGCCCGAACCGCTCCCGGTGGACATGGCCGAGGTGGCGCGGGATTTCGCCGACCGGATCAGGCTCACCCAGCCGCACGGCCCGTACCACCTGTTCGGGTGGTCGATCGGCGGCAACACGGCGCACGCGATCGCCGAGGAACTGGAGCGCCGCGGCCACGAGGTAGGCCTGCTCGTCATCGGTGACACGCTGCCCGGCCTGCCGAACAGCCTCAGCGTGGCCGATGACGACCTGTGGCTGGTGTGCGACTTCGTGCTCCGCGAGCTCGGCTACCAGCCGGTGGTCGAGCCGGACGACCCCGACCCGGTGCGCCGGATGCTGGAGGTGGTCCGCGGTCGGCCCGGGCTGGGGCTGCACGACTGGCCGGATCGCCAACTGCTCGCCTTGCCGCACGTGATCCGGAACAACCTCGCGGTGGCACAACGGCATCGCCCCGGTCGGGTCCGCTGCCCCGTGCTGTTCCTGTCCGCCACCGAGGACGAGCAGACCACCGAGGCGAAGGTGGGCTCGTGGGACGACTGCGTGAGCGGACCGGTCGACGTGGTCGAAGTGGACTGCCTGCACGAGCACATGCTGCTGCCGGAGCCGGTCGCGCGGATCGGCGCCGCGATCACGGCCCGGCTGGCCGGGAACCCGAAGTCCTCCGCAGCCACTGCGGACACGTCCGAAAGCCTGATTGCCACAGGGGAATCGCGAACCTAGTCTCGGTGCACACGCCCGCGCCCGCGGTCGCCAGGTTCACGAGACCGGCGATCGCCACCGCCGCAGTTCGCCGAGCGCCACCGCCCCACCGCCGCCGATGCGGGAACCCGACTTGGTGTCTTCCGTTCGGTGGTCCACTGTTCTCCGCAAACGGGAGGTCTGATGAGTCGGGCGAACCTGCGCACCGCGCTGGCACAGGACATGCGGGTCGGCGCGGGCAACGTGCTGCCCATGCTGCTGGAGCACGGCGCCGACCTGGACGCCCCCCGGCTGACCTTCGACGTCGACGTGGACGGCATCCCCGCGTGGACGCCGCTGTCGCTGCGCGACCTGGCCGAACGCGTCGCCGCGCGCGCGGACTGGTTCGCCCGCAAGGGGATCGGCCGACGTGACCCCGTCGCCGTGTTCGTCACGTCGGCGGCCGACGTGTTCCTCAACTTCTTCGCGCTCAACCACCTCGGTGCGATCCCGGCGCTGATGAACGGGAGCATGCCGATCGAGGTCGCCGCGGAGTTCGTCCGCCGGCTGCGCGGCGTCGGCGTGCTGGTCGACGCCGACCACGCCGCGCTGCGGGACCACGAACTGGGCGTGCCGGTCCTGGGTGACGCCGCGGAGACCGGCACCGGTGACCCCGCCCAGGCACCCCCGCCCTACCGCCACCACGGCGACGACCCGGTGGCGATCACGCACTCGTCGGGCACCACCCGGATGCCGACGCCGGTCGTGCACTCGCACCACTCCCTGTTCGCCGCGGTGCGCGCGGTGCGGCTCACCGAAGCCAGGCCGCACGGGCAGGTGCGCGAGCTGTCCGTGCTGCCCGCCGCCCACGCCGCCGGGATCATCGTGGTGAACCAGGCGCTGTGCAACGGCTACGAGCTGCTGTGCCTGTCCGGGCAGGGCGGGCCGTTCGAGCACAGCGGCGAGGTGGTCCTGGACGCCATCGAGCGGTGGCGGCCCACCGGGGTGTTCGGTTTCGCGGTCACCTGGGCGGAGCTGGCTCGGTTCGACCTGTCCCGACGCGACCTGAGCTCGGTGCGCAACTGGTCCAGCACCGGCGACTGCGCGCACGAGGCGCACATCCGCAAGCTCGTCGCGGTCGGCAGCCACCCCGTGTGGACGGCGGACGGCGTGGTCGACGTGCCGGGCTCGAAGTTCATCGACACGCTGGGCTCGACCGAGATGGGCCACGCCGCGTTCGCCATGAGCCACCGGCTCGGCAGCGACCGCTACGACCGCTGCGTCGGCAAGCCGTACCCGTTCGCGGAAGTGGCGTTGCTGGACGTGACGACGGGCGAGGAGGTGCCGGTGGGCCAGGTCGGTCAGTGCGGGCTCAAGTCGCCGACGCTCGCGCCCGGCTACTGGAACGACTCCACCGCCACCTACCGCAACCGACTCAACGGCTACTACCTGACCGGTGACCTGATGTACCGGGACGAGGAGGGCTACTACTACCACCTCGACCGGGCCAGTGACGCGGTGGACCTCGGCGACGGGAACTGGCTCTACACCGCGTTGACCGAGGAGCGCATCCTCGCCCGGTGCCCGGACGTCCGCGACTGCACGGTCCTGGCGACCAGGCGGGAGGACGGTCCGCCGATCACCGACGTGCTGCTGGTGCTGCACGAGGGCGCCGACCCCGCGCTGGACCGGGGTGAGGAGGTCCGCGCCGCGGTCGGCGAGGCGGTGGCGCGCACGGTGCGCCGGGTCGACGTGGTGCCCGACGCTCAGCTGACGGTCGGGCCGACCGGGAAGGTCCGCAAGTTCCTCATGCGGCAACGGGCTCTGGCGGACGCGCCCCACGGGAGGTAGTTCGTGCGGTATCCGCTGTCGTTCGCGCAGGAGCACGCACTGTCGCTGCCCGAGCCCCTGTCCCACGCGACCTGGCTGGACGGTCCGGTCGATCCCGTCGCGCTGCAACGGGCGATGGACGTCGTGGTCGCCCGGCACCCGACGCTCCGGACGAGCGTCAGCGCCTCCGGCGAGCAGGTCGTCTCGGAGACCGGTCGCGTGGTGGTGGAGCACGTCGTCGTGCCCGGTGACGTCGAACGGGCCGAGTCGATGGCCGCGGCGCTGGTCGGGCAGCCGTTCGAGCTCTCCCGTGAGCCGTTGCTGAGAGCCTCGGTGATCGAGGTCGGCGCGGACCTGTTCCTGTTCGCGCTGGTGGCGCACCGGGTCATCGCCGACCGCTCCGCACTGGCGATGCTGATCGCCGATCTGTCCACTGTGTACGGCGAAGGGCTGTCCGAGCTGTCTCCGTCGTGGATGGACTACGGGGATTACGCCGTGTGGCAGCGTGAGCGGTTGGACGGCGAGGAGTTGGCGCGTCAGCTGGAGCACTGGCGCGAGGTGTTGCGTGACGTGCCCGCACCACTGCGGCTCCCGACCGGACACCGTGCCGACCGGGTGACGGCGGCGGTCGACCCCGCCGCGGTCCGACGACTGGTCGACGTGGCGGAAGGCGTCGGAGCCACCTTGTCCACGGTGTCCCTCGCCGCGTACGCCGTGGTGCTGTCCCGGTACGCCCGGGTGGACGACCTCGTGGTCGAAGTGCCGGTGAGCGGTCGCGTGCGGGTGGAGCTGGAGCCGATCGCGGGCCCGTTCGCCGACGCGGTCCCCGTCCGGGTGTCCCTGGCGGGCGAACCGGCGTTCGGCGACCTGCTGGTCCGGGTGCGGAACGCCACCGCGCACGCGGTGTCGCACGACGAGGTCCCGCTGACGAAGCTCGCCGAGGAACTCGAGGTCGACCTGTCCGCGCCGCGGTTCACCTTCGGGCCGCGTGCCGCACCGGCGCTGGACCTGCCCGGCGTGACCGTGCGCGGCCACGCCGTCCTGACGGGCACCGCCGAAGCCGACCTCGACCTGCGGGCGGACGAGCACGGCACGCTGACCCTGGAGCACCGCACCGACCCGGGGTTCGCCGCCTGGTTGCTGCGGTCGGTGGTGGCGGTGCTGGAGCACGCCTCCGCGGACACCGCGGTGGCGGAGCTACCGGTGCCCGCTCCCGAGGGGGACTGGTCGGCGGTGACCGAGCCGTCGCCGAACGGCGTGGTCAGGCCCGTCACCGCGGAGCCGGAGGCGGACGAGGACCCGGTGCCGTCGCGTGACCGGATCGAGGAGACCATGGCCGGGATCTGGGCTGAGCTCCTGCGCACCACCGAACCGATCGGCCCGCACGACAACCTGTTCGCCCGCGGCAGCGGGTCTCTGACCGCGGTCCGGTTCGCCGCCCGCATCGCCGACCTCTACGGCGTCACCCTGCCGATGGACCGCATCGTCACTTCGCCCACGATCGCGGCCCTCGCCGAGGTCGTGTCGGCCGAACTCGCTCCCGGCCCGCCCGACGACACCGCCCGCGACGCCGCGCTGGCCGACCTCTCCGACGACGAGCTGGACGACCTGCTGCGCGCGGTCGTGGCCGCCCGCGAGCGCCGTCGGACCACGGAGGGGGACCTCCGGTGAGCACACCGCCGGTCACCGCGGAGAACATCGCGGACCTGACCACCGGGACGTTGTTCGGCGCGTTGGAGGACCCGGCGCTCAACTCGATGAATTTCCTCAACGAGGTCGCGATCCACTATCCGGAGGCGATACCGCTGGCGGCCGGCCGGCCGAGCGAGGAGTTCTTCGACCTGGAGGACGTGCACCGATATCTGCGCGAGTTCTGCCGCTATCTCGCACAAGATCTCGAGCGGACCGAAGAACAGGTGCGGCGCATCGTATTGCAGTACGGTCGGACCAAGGGGATCATCCACGAACTGGTCGCGGAAAACCTGCGGCTGGACGAGGGCATCGCGATCGACCCGGAATCGGTGGTGGTCACCGTGGGGTGCCAGGAGGCGATGTTCCTCGTGCTGCGCGCGCTGCGCGCCGACGAGCGTGACGTCCTGCTCGCGGTGTCACCGACCTACGTCGGATTGACCGGCGCGGCGCGGCTGGTCGACCTGCCCGTCCGCCCGGTGCGCACCGGCGAGCACGGGGTCGACCTGGACGACCTGGTCGCCGTGATCCGGCGGGAGCGCGCCGCCGGTCGCAGGCCGCGCGCCTGCTACGTGGTGCCCGACTTCGCCAACCCGTCGGGGCTGAGCCTGGACGTGGCGACCAGGCGGCGACTGCTGGAGGTGGCCGCCGCCGAGGACGTCCTGCTGATCGAGGACAACCCCTACGGGCTGTTCCACGGCGACTCGGACCGGATACCCACGCTCAAAGCCCTGGACGAGGACCGGCGGGTCGTCTACCTGGGCTCCTTCGCCAAGTCCGTGCTGCCCGGCGCCCGGGTGGGCTACGCGGTCGCCGACCAGCGGGTGGTCGGCGCCGACGGCGTGGTCGGCCTGTTCGCGGACCAGCTGTCCAAGATCAAGAGCATGCTGACGGTGAACACCTCGCCGATCGCGCAGGCCGTCGTCGGCGGCAAGCTGCTGGCGCACGGCTGCCGCCTCACCACGGCGACCGCGCCGGAGCGGCAGCTCTACGACCGGAACCTGCGGCACCTCGTGACCGGGCTGGCCGAGCGCTTCCCGCCCGGTACGGACGTCACCTGGACCGTGCCGACCGGTGGGTTCTTCGTCGTGGTCACCGTCCCGTTCGGGGTCGACGACGCGCTCCTGGAACGCTCCGCCCGCGACTACGGCGTGCTGTGGACACCAATGGGGCATTTCTATGACGACAGTTCGGAAGTCCGCGCCCTGCGCCTTTCCTGCAGTGTCGTATCGGTCGACCTGATCGACCGCGGTCTCGATCGGCTGGCCGCATTGATCAATGACCGGCGGGCCGATCGGGGAACCCGATGATTCATCACGACCGATTGGCCGATGGTGCGTCGGGTGAACCCTGACGTACGATTCGGCTCACTCGGTCCGCGGCTGAGTCGAAAGTTCCGCGCAACATTTTCGAATGACCTCCGGAACCAGGCGGGAGAACTGATGACAAAAGGCCTGGCGTCGGCCGGATCGGCCCTCGTGGCGAGTTCGGAATGGGTCGACGAGATCCTGCTGCGCGGCGCGGACGACGAGAGCTGCCTCCACTCGTGCGGACCGGTCGACCGGGCCGCGCTGCGCCGGTTGGTCGCGCAACGGCAGGCACGCCTGGCGGAGGCGGGGCTGCGCGCGGGCGGGTCGCTCGCGCTGCGCCTGCCGCCCTCGATCGCGTACGTGGCCAACCTCCTCGCCGGGTGGCGCATCGGCGCCCAGGTGAGCCTGCTCGACCACCGGCTCACCGCGTTCGAGGTCGACGCCGCGCTCGGCAGGCTCGCGCCGCAGGTGGTGGTCGAGCCGGGACGGATCACGAGCAGCCCGCTGAGCCCGTTCGCGGACGTGGAGGAGACCGTCACGGCCCGCCCCGGCCGTCCCGCCGCGACACCGCACGCGGTGATCCAGCTCAGCTCCGGCTCCACCGGCCCGTCCAAGGTGATCGGCCGCACGGCCGCCGACCTGGTCGCCGAGATCGAGCGGTACACCCGGATCGACGGCGTGCCGCAGCCCGGCGAGCGGATCGTCGTGCTGGCCTCGATGGTGCACGTGCTCGGCCTGGTCGGCGCCCTGCTGTACGGCCTGCACGCCGGTGTCCAGGTCAGGCCGCCCGAACGGCTCACCGGCGACAGCGTGCTGGACGCGGTCGCGGCTGAACCGACCCCGGCGACGGTGCTGGGCGTGCCGTTCCACATCGGACTGCTCGCGTCCGTGGTGGACCCGCCGTCCCTGCCGCAGCTCAAGCGGATGACCACCGGCGGCGAAGCGGTGCCCGCCGCGACCGCCGCCGCCTTCACCGCGAAGTACGGCGTGCCGCTGGGCAACATGTGGGGGATGACCGAAGTCGGCGTGATCGCCACCGACCTGTTCGGCGAGCACCGGCCGGCCCTGACCCCGGCACCCGGGCTGTCGGTCGTCGAGCGGGACGGCGAGCTGCTGGTGAGCCGGGCGGAGTCGCCGTACGTCGGCTTGTCCGACCCGGACCGGTGGGCGGACGGCTGGCTGCACACCAGGGACGCGGGCGAGGTCGACCCGGACACCGGGCTCGTCACCGTCAAGGGCCGCCTCGACTCCCAGGTGTCGGTCGGCGGCCTGAAGGTCGACCTGACCGAGGTGGAGGCGACGTTGGCCGAACTGCCGGGCGTGGTGGCCGCAGTGGTGCTGCACGACGACGTCATCACCGCCTACGCCCAGCTCGACGCGCCCGCCACGGCGGCATCCGTCCAAGCGGCCCTGGCCGAACGGCTCGCTCCCTACAAGCGACCGCGACGGCTGCAAGTCCTCGACGCGATGCCGCGCACCACCACCGGGAAGCTGGTCCGCGACCGCTCGGTGCTCCGCCACGCCGCGCAGGAGGTGGCGCGATGAGCGCGCCGCCCGACCGCGAGGACATCCTGGCGATGCTCGCGAGCCTGCACGGCAGGCCCGCGCAGGACGTCCCCGAGCTGATCGAATCGATGGAACTGGCCTGGCTGGTGCACCAGGTCGAACAGCGCTACGGCGTGCGCATGGAACTCGACAGCGGTCAGTACGGCCGCATGACCACCGTCTCGGGAGCCGCTGACGTGCTCCGGGAAGTGATCGGGATGCCTGATGAACATTTCCGGGATTGACCACATCGAGTTATACGTGGGCGACGCGAGGCAGGCGGCATTCTACCTCTGCACCGCCTTCGGGTTCAAGATCTGCGGTCAGGGCGGGCCCGAGACCGGGCTGGACGGCGTGCGCTCGTTGTTGTTGCGGCAGGGCGACATCCAGGTCGTCCTGACCACTGGCCTGGTCCCCGACCACCCCGCGACCGAGTACGTGCGCAAGCACGGCGACGGCGTGGCGGTCGTGGGCATCGGCGTGGACGACGTCGAAGCCGCCTACCGCGGCCTCACCGAGCGCGGCGCCGAGCCGGTGTCGCCACCGCGCGAGTACGTGACCGGGGGACCGGGCGGGCGCGACCAGCGGGTCGTCGTGGCCGAGGTCTCCGGGTTCTCCGACGTGACGCACCGGCTGGTCGAGCGGCACGGCTCGCCGAAGGAGTTCCTGCCCGGCGCGATCGAGGTCACCGACCCCGAGCCGCACACCGACGACAAGCTGCTGCGCGCGATCGACCACCTGGCGATCTGCGTGCCCGCGGGCGGCCTCACCCCGACCGCCCAGTACTACGTGGACGTGTTCGGGTTCACGCAGGTCTTCGAGGAGTACGTCGAGGTCGGCGGCCAGGGCATGGACTCCAAGGTGGTGCAGAGCCCGTCCGGGAACGTCACGTTCACGTTGATCGAGCCGGACCCGCAGCGCCAACCCGGTCAGATCGACAACTTCCTGACCTGGCACGCGGGCGCGGGCGTGCAGCACGTCGCGTTCGGCACCGACGACATCGTCAAGGCGGTGAGCACGCTCGGCGACAAGGGCGTGCGGTTCCTCGGCACGCCGGGCACCTACTACGACGCGCTCGAAGAACGGGTCGGACACCTGGACGCGCCGCTGGACGAGCTGCGCAGGCTCGGCGTGCTGGTCGACCGGGACCACTGGGGGCAGTTGCTGCAGATCTTCACCGAGTCGATGCACGTGCGCCGGACGCTCTTCCTGGAGATCATCGAGCGGCGGGGCGCGCTGACCTTCGGCAGCGGGAACATCAAGGCGCTGTACGAGGCGAAGCAGGGCGAGCTGTCCGGCACGACGGCCGGCTGAAGGGGAGAGCACCGTGAACGAGTTCGCGCTGACCGAGCAGGAGCGCGCCCTGCTCCCGACCGACGACGAGGTCCGGTTCTACGCCGAGCACGGCTGGTACCTGTCGAAGAAGCTGTTCTCCGACGACGAGGTGGACGAGCTGGCCGCCGCGGTCGACCGGTACTACGCGGGGGAGCGCAGCCGCTTGCTGCCGACGCGCCCGCCCCGGCTGGCCTATTGGACGCCCGAGCACGGTGATGTCCAGCGCCACAACGACTACGTGCACTACGAGAGCGACGCGATCGCCAAGGCGCTGCTCAAGCCGCTGATCGGCGCGGTGGCCGCGCGGCTGGCGGAGGCTGACGAGATCCGGGTGTTCCAGTCGACCCTGATCTACAAGCCGCCGATCGCCGAGGAGCCGTCCAACGTCGTGCCCTGGCACTTCGACAAGCACTACTGGTCGTCGTCCTCGTCGGACCGGATGCTCACCGCGTTCATCCCGTTCCACGACTGCGACGAGGAACTGGGCACGATCACCATGGTCGACGGCAGCCACGTCTGGGAGGAGGTCGGCTCGGACGACAGCGCCACCAAGCACTTCGCCGAACGGGACCCGGACCACCTGGAGAACCTGCTCACGGCCAACGCAGAGCACAACGGCACCACGGTCCGGAAGATCCCGATGATCATCCCCAAGGGGCACATGAGCTTCCACCACTGCCGGACCTACCACGGCAGCGGGCCCAACCGCTCCACCCGGCCCCGCCAGGCCATCTCGCTGCACCTGCAGGACGGTGACAACGCCTACCGCGAGTTCCCCCTGTCCGACGGCAACCTCGCCTTCTACAACCACGACTCGCTCGTGCGGCGCACCGCGGACGGCAAGCCGGACTACGCCGACCCGGAGTTCTGCCCGCCCGTGTGGCGCGCCTGACCGCCGTGGCGGCACACGCCCCGGACACCGACGTCGGCCTGTACCGCACGGTGCGGCTGATCCGCCGGTTCGAGGAGCGGGCGGTCGAGCTCGTCCGCTCCGGTGACATCATCGGCGGCATCCACCCGTACACGGGCCAGGAGGCCATCGCCGCCGGTGTGTGCGCGGCGCTGCGCGTGGACGACATGATCACCAGCACCCACCGCGGGCACGGGCACGTGCTCGCGAAGGGCGCCGATCCGGCCCGGGTGCTCGCCGAGCTGGCCGGTCGTGCCACCGGGTTGAACAAGGGGCGCGGCGGGTCGATGCACGCCGCGGACTTCGCGCTGGGCATCCTCGGGGCGAACGCGATCGTCGGCGCCAACGGCGCGATCACGGCGGGCGCGGCCTGGGCCGCCCGGCAGGAGGGGAGTGACCGGGTCGCGGTGAGCTTCTTCGGCGACGGCGCGGTCAACCAGGGCGTGCTGCTGGAAGCCATGAACCTGGCCGCCCTGTGGCGGCTGCCGGTGCTGTTCGTCTGCGAGAACAACGGCTACGCCACCACCCTGACCGTGTCGGACGCCGTCGCGGGCACGATCACCGGGCGTGGCGAGGCGTTCGGGATACCGTCGGTGACGGTGGACGGGATGGACCCGCGCACGGTGCTCGCCGCAACGCGCGAGGCGGTGGACCGCGCCCGCGCGGGCAGTGGGCCGTCACTGGTCGAGTGCCTGACCTACCGGTTCGACGCGCACCACACGTGGGAGCACAAAGCCCGGGTCCGCTACCGGGACGACGACGAGGTCCTCAGTGGACGCGAGAGAGATCCGGTGGAGATCCAGGGTGCTCGGCTGACCGACGGTGAGCGGGAACTCCTCGACGCGGAGGTCGAGTCCCTTGTGGACGCGGCGGTCGCCTTCGCGCTCGACAGCCCGCACCCCGACCCCGTCGGCGCGCTCGACCACCTCTACGCGACCGGGATGCGAGCGCGTCCGGGCGGTGGTGGGTGATGCCGTGGCTGTCCTACCAGAAGGCGCTCAACCGCGCGCTCGGCGACGAACTGGCCCGCGACCCTTCGGTGTTCGTGCTGGGTGAGGACGTCCGGGTCGCGGTCTCCAACGTGACCGCGGGCCTGCTCAAGCGGTTCGGGCCGGACCGGGTGCTGGACACGCCGCTGTCGGAGCAGGCGTTCACGAGCTTCGCCACCGGTGCGGCGCTGGCCGGGCGGCGGCCGGTGATCGAGTTCCAGATCCCGGCGCTGCTGTACTTGGCGTTCGAGCAGATCGTCAACCAGGCGCACAAGTTCTCGCTGATGACCGGTGGTCAGACCCGCGTGCCGGTGACGTACCTGGTACCCGGCTCCGGGTCGAAGACGGGTTGGGCCGGGCAGCACTCCGACCACCCGTACGCCCTGTTCGCCCACGCCGGGGTGAAGACGGTGGTGCCCGCCACGCCCGAGGACGCCTACGGCCTGCTGACCACGGCGATCCGGGACGACGACCCGGTGGTGGTGTTCGCACCGGCGGCGGCGCTCGGCGTCCGGGTCGACCTCGACCACGACGGGCTGGCCCCGGTGCCGCTCGGTGTCGGCCGGGTCCACCGCGAGGGCGGTGACGTCACGGTCGTGGCGGTCGGGCACCTCGTGCACGACGCGTTGGCGGTCGCCGAGGAGTTGGCCGGTGACGTCTCGGTGGAGGTGTTCGACCCGCGCACCGTGTACCCGTTCGACTGGGAGGGGCTGGCGGCCTCGGTGGCCAAGACCGGTCGGCTGGTGGTGGTCGACGACTCCAACCGCATGTGCGGCATCGCGGCCGAGGTCATCGCCACTGCGGCCGAGCGGTGCGCCCTGGTCGCGCCGCCCGTCCGGGTGACCAGGCCGGACGGCGCCGTGGTGCCGTTCGCCCTCGGGCTCGACCTCGCCGTGCAACCCGATCGCGCCCAGCTCACCGCCGCCATCCAGAAGGTGCTCAAGCAGTGACGACGGAGGCCCGCATGCCACTGGACCCGCCGCTCGGGAAGCCGGCCTCCGCGCCGCTCTACACCCTTTCGATCGAACAGGCGCGGGCCGCCGACCTCGCCGCGATCCGGGCGGCGGCGGGCGCGGGCGAGCCGGTGCGCCACGTCACCGATCGGCACCTGCCCGGACCGGGCGGCGACCTGCCGATCCGGATCTACCGCCCGGTGGACGCGGCCGGACCCCTGCCCACCCTGGTCTACTTCTTCGGCGGCGGTTGGGCGCTGGGCAGCATCGAGACCTCCGACGAGATCTGCCGCGCCCTGGCCAACGCGGTGCCCTGCCAGGTGATCACCGTCGGCTACCGGCTGGCGCCCGAGCACAAGTTCCCCGCCGCCGTGGACGACTGCCGCACGGCCGTCGCCTGGATCGCCGCGCACGCGGCAGAGCTCGGCGTCGACCCCGACCGCCTCGCCGTGGCGGGCGACAGCGCAGGCGGCAACCTCGCGGCCGTGGTGACCCTCGACCGCAGCGGCCCCGCACTGGCCGCCCAGGTGCTGGTCTACCCCAACACCGACCACCGCGGCGACACCGAGTCCATGCGCGAGAACGACGACCCCGCCGCGTTCAACCGCCGATCCGTCGCCTGGTACTGGGGGCACTACCTGGCGAGCCCGGACGACGGCCGGGACCCGCGGGCCTCACCCCTGCTCGCCGAGGACCTGACCGGCCTGCCGCCGGCGCTCGTCATCACCGCCGAGCACGACCCGCTGCGCGACGAGGGCGAGCGGTACGCCGAACGACTGCGCGCGGCCGGTGTGCCCGTGATCGCGACGCGGTATGCGGGGGTGGCGCACGGCTTCTTCGCCATGTCGGGCGTGGTGGATGCGGCTCGTGAGGCGCGGGCCGAGGTCGCGGCGTTCCTGCGCACCTACCTCGGTCGGTGAAACCCATGCCACCGACACCACGTTCGAAAGGGATCTGAACCCGTGCGCATCCTCTTCTCCAGCCTCGGTCTGTACGGGCACACCTTCCCCCTGCTGCCGCTCGCCGTCGCCGCCCGGGAGCTCGGCCACGACGTCGACTACTTCACCGGCAGCCTCTTCGCGGACGTCCTGGCCACGCACGGCATCGGGCACATCCGGGGCGGCATGTCGCCGCGCAAGGCGTTCGAGTCCGCGATGGCGGGCGTGGAGTTCTCGACAGCGGGTGACGTCGACGCCGAGCGGGTCGCGTTCACGTTCGCCTCGGTGCTGCCGCGCAGCTTCGCCACCGGGCTCGCGCCGGTCCTCGCCGAGCGCAAGCCGGACCTGGTCGTGCACGAGTTCGGCAACCCCGGCGCGGGCCTGGCCGCGAAGGTCGCGGGCGTGCCCGCGCTGTGCCACTCGTACGGTCGGATGTGGCAGGAACCCGACTTCGCCGAACCCGCCCGCGACTACCTCACCGCCCTCGGCGCGGAGCTGGGCGTCGAGGTGCCCCGGACCGATCCCATGACGCTGGGCCACCCGTACCTCGACATCTGCCCGCCTTCGGTGCAGAACCAGGCTTTCCTGGCCTCGTCGGCGCACCGGATCCCGTTGCGGCCGGTGGCGTTCGCCACACCGGGCGAGTTGCCGTCGTGGGTCGTGGAACACCGAGAACCCCTGGTGTACCTGACTTTGGGCACGGCGTTCAGCGAGGCGTCACTGTTGCGCACCGCCATCGACGGCCTGGCGGTGGTGGGCGCGCGGGTGCTCGTGTCCGCCGGACGGAGGGCCGACCCGGCGGCGCTGAGCGACCTGCCGGACAACGTCGTGGTGCTGCCGTGGGTGCCCCAAGCCGACCTGCTGCCCCACGCGGACCTCGTGGTCCACCACGGGGGCGCGGGCACCACGTTGGGCACGTTCGGCGCGGGCGTGCCACAGCTCGTCCTGCCGCAGGCGGCCGACCAGTTCAACAACGCCGATGTGGTGACCGAGGCCGGCCTGGGCGACCACCTGCTACCCGGAGACATGACCGCCGAGGCGATCGCGACCAAGGCACGCCGACTGCTCACCGACGACGCCGTGCACCACGCGGCCCGCGCGATGGCCACCGAGGTGGCCGCCATGCCGTCACCGCACGACGTGGCCCGCACCCTGCCCGACCACACCTGACCGGCGGCGGTGCGCACGCCTGCTGCGACAACCAGTGCAGGCGATCCTCATCCGGCTGTCTCAGGATCGCGCTCACGTCCGGAGGAGACGGATCATGCGCACATCGAAGACATCGACCAATCCCGCGCGGAAGAAGCTCATGGCAGTGGCCGGCGGCCCCTGATCGGAGCTGTGTCGTGGCACCGGCCCGGCGCCACGACCGCGAATCGTCAGCACGATCGTGGTGCCGAACGTCCGGTTGACCTCACCGCGTGCGCTGCCCGAGCGAGAGGTGGCGCCGGTCCTGCGGTTGGCTCGGAGCGTTGACAGACTGGCGTTATGCGGATCAAGTACCAGGTCGTGACGTTCGATGCCGCCGATCTCGCCGCCGAGAGCCGGTTCTGGGCGGGGGTGCTCGGTGGTGAGGTGGACGAGGATGGTGACTGGCACATGGTGGTGGTCGACGGGGCGCCCCGTGTCGGGGTGCAGCTCGCGCCCGACCACGTGCCTCCGCATTGGCCGGACGGCCCGACCAAGCAGCAGGTGCACCTCGACCTGTGGGTCGAGGACTTCGCCGAAGCGCACGAACAGGTGTCGTCTGCTGGAGGACATCCCGGTTGCTGCGGCGTCCGCGGGTTTCGCGCGGTCGGCCGTGGGCGCTGACATGGTGGTGTTACTGCGCGAGAAGGACATGACTGTTGTCTGTGGGCACCAAGGGATCGAAGTCGTTGGAGGTCTGATGCCTGCCCTGTCGTCACGGGGTTCGGCGCTGACCGGCGATGCACTACGGTGAGCGGCCATGTCCGTGGGTGAACAGGACGCGGTGGGTTCCGCGATCTCGGGTGCCGTGCCTCCACGGTCCCGGGAGGCGGAGGGGCGGCTGTTGTTGCGTCGTCTGGTCGCTCCGTTGGTGCGGGCGGGCTGGTCGCAAGTTGCGGTCGAGGAGTGGTACGACGACCAGGATCCGGACCGGGGAGGTGCCGAGGTCGCGGAGGTCACGGTCGAGGTGGAGCGGTCGGGCTTCCACCTGCTTGTGTCGTGGAATCCGGTGACGGGTCAACTGGTGGTCGCGGACCCGACCGAGGGTTGGGATTGGGACGACGGGCTCTTGCCGCCGCTGTTCCCGCTTGACGAGGAGATCACCGTAGACCTGGCAGGCGGGAGTTCGCAGGCCGTTCGTGCCGAGACCGCACGTCGGGTGTTCGCGGCCGCAGGACTGCTGGACGCCACGAGGATCCGGCTGTCCGAACCGGCTACCTCCCTGCACGCCGATCTGGTCATGTCCTTCCGGGCCGACTACGTGCATGACGTGGCCATACGTCACCGTGGGCGCGACGACCTCGCTGGGGTGTTCGCGTCGCTGGGCGAGGAGTTCTCCTGGCGGATCGCCTCGGGGATGCGCGCCTGTCCGCTGATCGTCCCCGCGGCGGTGCCGTCGGCGGCGGCGCGGGGCATCGCGGAGTGGTGCTGGCGCCGGGAGAGCGAGGTCGAGCAGTGGCACCACAAGGTCGGTGATCTGACCATGGCGCGTGCCAACATCGCCACCACGCGGGCGGTCCTGCCCCACGTGCACCTCGAAGGTGTCGACTGGCCCGCCGTGCAGGCTCGGACGTTAGCCGCCCGACGACGTTGCTGTGAGTGTTTTGCCGTATTCGTCCCGTCATCAGGTGGTCGCACCCCGTGCCCAGCGGTCTTTTCGGGTCAGCACCAGGTTTCGGACCAGCAGGGCGTCGTGGACGGGGATCATCCAGTCGCCGGAGGTGGTTCGCACCAGCACCGCAGGGCCGGGCGGCGCGTGGAGCGCGGTGCCGTCCGGCAGGTGTAGCCAGGTCAGGGGGTGGGTCGCGGTGGCAGCGTGGTCGGGACGATGTCACGCAGGTCGGCGAAGTGGACGATGTGCTCGGCGCGCGGGCCGGCGCCCCTGCCCCGGTGCAGGCGGGCGGACCACGTGAGCCGGTCTGCCTCGACGTCGAGCCGCGCTGAGGCGAGGTCGGGGGTGGTGAGCGCGAACCGGACGGCGAGCGCGAGCGTGAAACCGGTGGCGCCCAGTTCCGGTACCAGGGGCGTGGTGAGGGACCGGTTCGCCCGGTGGGCGAGCACGCAGGACGCGACCGCGCAGGCGAGCGCCGCGGCGAACAGCGAGCCGGCGAGTGCCTGAGCGATGTCACCGGAGGTTGAGGAGAGTGCGAGTCCGAGGCCGGGGATGACGCCCAGCAGCGTCTGGCCGCCTGCGACCAGGAATGCCGAGGGGAGCCAAGACGGTGGCTGTGTCAGTCCACGCCGGCGCAACCGCCACGCGCCGCCTGCGGCGACCGAGGTTGTCGCGATCGCCGGCAGCGCCGTCCACCACGACCCAGCGAGCAGGGCGAACGCTGCGCAGACGGCCGCGACGGTCGACGGCAGCACCACCGCCGACCACCACAACAGCGTTGTCGTCCGCATCCACCTCGGCTGCAGCGTCGACACGGCGCCGAAATCGGTCACACCGGGAATCGTGCTGGGGAGCGCCATCAGGCCGCCGTCCACAGGGACGGGATGCGCGAGGAAGTCCGCTGGGGTCCGAAACGGCGGCGCTTCGCCGGGTGACGCATGAGGCCCTCCGCCCACGTCGAACAGCCCACCGCGGTTGCGAGTGGGTGTGCCGACCAGACTTCCCGGCGCTCCGAGGGGAGAGATGCCCTACCCGGTGGTCGCCTCGCAAGCGAATGGTGAAACCGTGCCGGTTCGACGG
The DNA here is from genome assembly GCF_040295345.1 of Actinosynnema sp. NPDC002837. Classification (NCBI taxonomy): domain Bacteria; kingdom Bacillati; phylum Actinomycetota; class Actinomycetes; order Pseudonocardiales; family Pseudonocardiaceae; genus Actinosynnema; species Actinosynnema sp. NPDC002837. The sequence continues at coordinate 184,844 of NZ_JBEOVG010000006.1, read as the reverse complement.
GTGCGGACCGCTGTCCTGCGGTGACGGACGGGTGGTCGTCCAGATCGCCGCGGCTCATAGGTCCCCGCCAGTGTGGGCGAAGCGCTCGTCGAGCACCCGTTCGAGGATCGGCGACATCGTGCTCGTGTAGGTGGCGCTGACGTGGCTGTCGTCGAGGTAGACGTAGACGTTCCCGATCACCGGTGGGCAGTGGTCGCCGGGGCAGAAGTAGTCGCTGAAGTCGAGGAAGTCCACGTTGGACGGCAGGTCGGGGATGCGCGCGTACGGCGGTTCCGCGCTGAGCACGTCGGCCCGGGGAGTGCTGCAGCGAGGTGCCTCGGCGCCGTGGGTATTCGCGCATTCCGAGGGTTTGAAGAGGTGGCGTGGGTTGTCGCGCACGGCCGCGACGGCGATCCCGACCTCCTCCAGTTTCCGCCACTGGGCGACGAACCCCGGCGGTGTCTCCTCAGTGAGCCCGGAGCGGACGTCGCGGGTGCCGTTGGCCAGCACGAGGTCGGGCCGCAGGGACACGATCTTGTCGACCGCGTCGGCGTTCCACTTGAGGCACTTCACGTCACCGGGCATCGCGTTGGACTCGGTGGAGAACGGGCAGGCGCCCTTGTTCATCGCGATGACCTCCCAGTTGCGGCGTTTGGCGACCTGGTCGAGAGCGGCGAGGTACTGCTGCATGTGGGAGTCGCCGACGACGACGATCCGCTTGTCGGGCACGCCGGTCACCGGGCTGTGGCAGTACGTCAGCTCCTTGTTGTAGGACGCCGTGGTGCAGGTGCCGCTGTCGATGCCCGCGAAGTCCTTCGGCAGGGCGACCAGTGGCGGTGCGACGGAGGGGTGTTCCGCGCCCCAGTACTCGAAGCCCAGTTCGAGGGCCATGGCGCCGGGGTGGTCGGGGTCGTCGACGACCGCGGCGTGCAGGGCCGCCTTGCGCTCGGCGACCAGCTGCCAGCCACCGGCCGCCACGAGCACCGGGGCCAGCGCGAGTGCGGCGAAGCGGTAGGCGCCCCATCCGGTGGACACGCGCAGCGGAGAACGGAGCACCGGCTTCTCCACGAGGTGGTGCGTCGTCACGGACAAGGCCAGCGACAAGCCGATGACGGCCGCACCGCCGAGCAGGCCCGGTTCGGTCCGGTCGCGGACGACGAGGTAGAAGACCAGCACCGGCCAGTGCCACAGGTAGAGGGTGTAGCTGAGGTCGCCGAGGTAGCGGGCGGGCCGGGTGGCGAGCAGCCGGTCGACGCCGAACGCGCTCCCGCTGCCGCCCGCGGCGATGACCGCGGCGGCGCACAGCGTCGGCCACAGCGCGGCGTAGCCGGGAAAGACGCTGCCGACGCGGAGCACGAGACCGCAGGCGACGAGCCCCGCCAGGCCGATCCAGCCCAACGCCAGCCGCACGAGTGCGGTGAGGCTGAACGCGTTGAGGCCCAGGGCGAGCAACCCGCCGAGCGCGAACTCCCACGCCCTGGTGAGCGAGTGGAAGTAGGCCAGCGGCTGGTCGGTGGAGGTGAGCACCACCGACCAGGCGAGCGAGGCGGCGAACACGACCGACAGGCAGACCGCCACCGCACGGTGCGCTACGTGCCCACCGCGGCGGGCCACCACGACGACCAGCGCGATCAGGAGTGGCCAGACCAGGTAGAACTGGCCTTGGATGGACAGCGACCAGTAGTGCTGGACGACGCTGGCCCCGTTGTGCTGCCCGAAGTAGTCCGCCGAGTCCGCGACCAGCTGCCAGTTCTCCAGGTACAGCGCGGCGGCGACGACCTCGCGGATGGTCTGGAACCACTGGTTCTCCGGCAGCAGCACGAAGCCCGTGACCAGGACGGCTGTGAGGACGGTCAGCGCCGCGGGGAACAGCCTCGTGATCATCCGTCCCCACAGCGTCCGGAACGCGATTCCGCCGCCCGCCGCCGCGCGCAGCAGCTGTCCGGTCACCAGGAAGCCGGAGATCAGGAAGAACACGTCCACGCCACCCGACACGCGGCCGAGCCAGACGTGGTACACGACGACCAGGACCGCCGCGACGCCGCGCAGACCCTGCAGTTCGGGACGAAAACGGCCGGCCGCGGGTGCAGACGGGTGGTTGCGGGCGCGGGCCGCGGTGGGGACGGGCACGGAGCAACTCCTGGAGACGGTCGGTCACGGACGCCGACCAGACTTCCCGGCACACCAGCCGCCCACGTGGAACGCGGTCCGGCGGTCCGAACGCTACCGAGTGGGCGTGCTGCGGCCAAACCGGCAGCGCGCAGGCGGTGACCGGCCGCCTACCGCCTGGGCGGGGCCGGATCTCGGGCCGCGGGCCGGACGGTACGAGCCACGGTGGCCGGATGAGGAGCGTGGCGGCGTGCGTCGGGCGGTACGATCGTGCTCGGTGTGCCGGGAAGCCTGGTCGGCGTGGGTTCGTCGCCGTCCTGGACCGGGAGCCGCTCATGATCGGGCACATCGTCATCGTCGGCTACGACGCGCAGGGACGTGACGCCCTCCGCACCGTGCCCGACGACGATCGCCGACGCGGCGTGGTCGTGATCGACCTCGACGTCGACCGCGCGAGCTCGGCAGCCGTGGCCGGCGCGGAGGCGATCGCCGGCGACGGCACCGACACCGCTGTGCTCCGGCGTGCCGGAGTGCCGGGTGCGCATTCCGTGCTGATCTGCGTGGCGTCCGACGGCGACGCGTTGCAGATCACCTGGATGGCACGTCTGCTCGACCCGGTGGCCTCGATCGTGGTCACGGTGCAGGACCACCTGTGGGCGAGTGCGGCGATGGACCTGGGTGCCGACCGCGTCGTGTGTCGCGATCCGGTCGCGTCGAGGCTGGTCGGTCTCCGGGTGCCCGTCGTCGGCGGGCGATGTCGTCGCCTGCTCGCCTCGGTGGTGGGCCTCGTCGTCACCGAGCGTTCCGTGCTGCCCGCGGAGGTGGGCCGTGCGCCGGCGGCTTGTGGGCCGTCGGTGGTCGCCGTGGTGCGTGACGGCGCGCGTCACTGGTGCGAACACCCCGCGGTGGCCGAGTTGCGGGAGTGCGACCGGCTGCTGGTGCTCGGCGCCGTCCCGTCCGGGACCGGAGAGGTCGACCTGTGAGGAAGGAGTCGGTCATGGCGGACAGGGCGGCGGGAACGGCGGTCGGGCCCATGGTGATCGCGGCGGTGGAGCAGCACCGCTCACCGGGGCAACGTCTCCTTCACGACCCGTTGGCGGTCTCGGTGCTGCCGCCGTTGTCGAGGTGGGTGGTGGGACTGGCCCGACGACCGAGGGTCCGTGCGGCGCTGATCAGGGCGTCGGAGCGGGCCGCGCCCGGTGTCTGGGGTGGTGTCGCGTGCCGCAAGCGCTATTGTTCCGGAATGGCCATCCCGGGTGGATCCGCGCCATCTCGGGTCGGTCGTGTGAGATCCCGTCGCGTGCGCGGGGTGTCGTGTCGCGGAGCGCCGGGTGGCGGCGCGCACCCATGGCTCGGAGGGTCCGCGCGTCCTCGTCCGCCGCCGCACCGGCTGACCCTGGCCACCTCGACGGTGTGGTCGTCGACGACGCCAGGGTGTGCAACAACAAGCTCAAGCGATGGGAGGACTACTACAACTACAGATCTTGAAAGGCCAGGGTTGATCGTGTGGTTCCCGGCGTGTCCTGCGCGGTCGTGATCGGCGTGTGGTCTGCGCAGGGGTGATGAGGTGCGCGGACGGTGGTGGTCTGTCCGAGCGGGGCAGGGTCAAACGTGAGCGGGTCCGGTTACAGGCGGCGGAATGGTCCGGCCAGGACGTGCCCGTGGCGGAGGTCGCCCGTCGGCTGCGGGTGTCGGCCAACGCGGTCTGCACGTGGCGGTGTCGATGGCGTGCCGAGGGTGAGGCCGGGTTGGCGTCGAGGGGGCCGGGTGGGTCGTCGTGCCGGCTGGACGAGCGGCGGTTGCAGCGGCTGGTCGAAGCCCTGGAGCGTGGTCGGGCCGTGCACGGATTCGGTGAGGACCGGCGGTGGACCCTGGCCGGGGTCTCCGGTCTGATCGCGCGCCTGTTCCGTACCCGCTACGCGTTGCGCGGGGTGTCGTATCCGTTGCACCACATGAGGTTCTCGCCACAGGTGCCCGCGCACCGGGCGATCGGGCGCGACGAGCGGGCGGTCGTGACCTGGCGGAGGGAGACGTGGCCGGCGGGAAAATCGGTAGCGGCGGAGCGGGGCGCCTGGCCGTGCTTCGAGGACGAGGCCGGTCAGACACCGCGCCCGCCGAAGACGCGGGCCCGGGGGCGGCGCGGGCGGACTCCGACCGTGGCGGTGTCGGGCAAGGGCTCGGGGCGGGTCTCGATCGTCGGGCTGGTGTGCGTGCGTCCCGGGCACCGCCCCCGATCGATCTACCGCACGGTGGTCCACCGCGGACGCGAGGGTGAACGGCGCAGCTTCGGCGAAACCGACCACGCGGCCCTGCTCGACGCCGCCCACCAACAACTCGACGGTCCGATCGTGCTGGTCCGGGACGATCTGAACACCCACACCAGCCATGCGATGCGGGCCCTGATCGCGGCCCGGGACTGGCTGCACGTGATCCGGCTACCTCCGTACGCCCCGGAGCTCAACCCGACCGAGCACGTCTGGTCACACCTCAAGCGCAGCCTGGGAAATCTCCTTGTCCACGGCATCGACCACCTGGTCACGATCGTGAAGAACCGGCTCAAGCGGATCCAGTACCGGCCCGAGCTGATCGACGCCTTCTTCGCCCACACCGGGTCGGACCTCAAGCCTGAACCACCGTAATGCCAGCCTTTCAAGATCTGTACCTGGGCCCGCCGGAAAGCCACCGCGCGTCCGGGTGCACGGCGTCGGTGTCACTGAACTCGTGGAACGGCGGCTTCACCGCCACCGTGAAGGTCACCGCCGGGCCGTCGGACCTCAACGGCTGGACGGTGACGCTCCCCCTGCCGACGGGCGCGACGGTCACCAACGCGTGGAACGCCCGACGCGACGGCGATACCGGCACCATCCGGTGGACGAACATGCCCGACAACGGCCGGGCCAAGGCCGGACGCTCCGTCGTGTCCGGCTTCCGGGGCACCGGTGTCGGTACGGGCATCACACCGAGCTGCACCACCGGCTGACCGCCACACCGGGTCGGCGGGAACCGTCCGGGTTCCCGCCGACCCGGTGTGCGAGGCGGCCGCGACCGTCGAGCAACTGCTGCCAGACGAATTCATCAGGTAGTCGAACGGCGACCGTCCCATCAGCCGATGAACACCCTGATCACGTATGGGATGACTTGCTCGGAGTCGTTCGGATGACGCTGGAACTGTGGTTCTCGTTGGCATTCAGGGGGGTGGCGCCCGCATTCGGGTGGTCGGCGGCGTCGCATCTTCTCCTTGCCCGAGGGCACGCGCACGCTGTCGCCTTGAGGGTGTTGGTCGGATTCCGGTGCCCTCGTCATCCGCACCGGACACGTGACCCCGGACCCCGGTCATCATCGGATCACCCCTGCGGGTCCGCGGCATCAGCTCGGACCCACCTCACGGGTGGAGATCGATCATGACATCGACAGCGCGTACACGCACGGCCCGCCGTTTGGGTCGGGCTCTGGTCGGTTTGGGCACGGTGGCGGGGTTCGCCCTGGTGGCACCGGGAACGGCCCAGGCCATCCCGCCGGGGTGCACGCAAACGGGCAACAACTTCGTCTGCACCGCAGGCATCCCCGCCGGCCAGGTCCTCGACGGCACCTCGGCCAACAACATCATCACCATCACCGGCGGCCCGGTCAACGGCACCGTCAACGGCCTCGGCGGCAACGACACGATCACCGTCACCGGCGTCGCGGGTGTCGCCGGCCCGAACGGGGCTCCCGGTGCGAACGGCACCGCGGGCACCCCGGCCGGCAGCGCCGGCGGCAACGGCGGCGTCGGAACCGGCGGCGGTGTCGCCGTCGGCGGCACCGGGATCATCGACGGCGGCGCGGGCGCCGACAGCATCACCGTCACCGGCGGCGCGGGTGGCAACGGCGGCAACGGTGGAACCGGCGGGACCGGGCTGGGCAGTGGGGCCGGCGGCGCCGGTGGCAACGGCGGTGTCGGCGGGGTCGGCGGCGCGGGCAACGCCGGACTGATCCACGGCGGGGCGGGCAACGACACCGTCAAGGCCACCGGTGGCAAGGGCGGCAACGGCGGACTCGGCGCGCTCGGCGGCAACGGCGGCCTCACGGCGGGCGGCGCGGGTGCCGGTGGCATCGGCGGCGCAGCTGGTGTCGGCGGCGTCGGCAACTCCGGCACCATCAACGGCGGCACCGCCGACGCGGGTCTCGACACCGTCACCGCCACCGGCGGTGCGGGCGGAGCCGGTGCCGCGGGCGGTGTCGGCGGCTGCGGCAGCGGCAGCGGCGGCGGCGCGGGCGGCGTCGGCGGCGCGGGCGGCGCGGGCGGCATCGGCAACTCCGGCACGATCAACGGCGGCGCCGGGGTCGACACCCTCAAGGCCAACGGCGGTCTCGGCGGCGCCGGTGGTGTCGGTGGCAAGGGCGGCAACGGCATCAGCGCCACCCAGCCCGGCGGCGCCGGTGGCGTCGGCGGCGCGGGCGGAGCGGGCGGCGTCGGCAACTCCGGAGCCGTCAACGGCGACCTGGGTGCCGATGTCATCACCGTCACCGGCGGTAACGGCGGCAACGGCGGTGCCGGCGGTAACGGCGGCACCGGGTGCAGCGGTCCCGGCGGCGCCGGCGGACTCGGCGGGGCAGCGGGCGCGGGTGGCCTGGGCAACACCGGCACCGTCGAAGCCGGCACCACCATCGTCAACGGGTCGCCCGGCACCGCCGGCCCCAACGGCGTTGCGGGCGTGAACAACGGCGGAGTCTGCTCCTGCTGACCCGACCTCGGTGACGTGAAACCACCTCGGGGCTCCGGACTTGTGGCTGCACCAGCACAAGACCGGGGCCCCGGCGGCCGCGACGCAGCGAGAAGCACTGTGCCAACAGCGAGGACGTTCGCCCGGCGTCACGCGGCGGTGACGCCTCGCGGAACACGCTGTCCGTCGATATCCGAACACGACACGGAGGTCACAGTGCGAAGTCGACGGTTTTACCCAATCGTGGCTGCGAGCGTCATGGTGATGGGTGGTGTGGCAGGTGCGGGTAGCGCTTCGGCGGCGGTCCCCTGCACGATCGGTCCCGGTGTGACGCAGACGGACACCACCGTGATCGGATCCGGTGGCAACGACACCATCGACTGCACCAGCGCCAATCCGGGAAAGACGATCTACGGCAACGGTGGCAACGACACCATCACCGGCACTTCCTACGCCGACACGATCCACGGCGGCGACGGTGACGACACGCTGACCGGCGGGGTCGGCAACGACACCCTCAACGGCGACCTCGGCACGGACACGCTGAACGGCTCCGCGGGCAACGACAGGCTCAGGGGCCCCGGCACCGACTTCGCCGAGGACACCCTCAACGGCGGCCTCGGCACCGACTCCTGCGGCCCTGTCGGGGTTCCCCCCGACCTCCGCAGCAGCTGCGAGTCGTAGCACCAGGCACCGAGAACGGTCGCTCACATGACGCCGGTTCACGACCCGGCCCCGGAAAGGGGACGGGTCGTGAACCGGCGTGTTCCGGTTTCCTGCAGCGGACCCGAAAGGGTGGTTTGAGGCGGTGCCCCACACGCGCGCACGCGTGCCGGATCCGAGTGGCGGGAGGGAATCCCGACAGCCAGCGCCATCCCGCGCGCCCACGCACGTAGCATGACCGACAGCAGGATCGGCCGACGGATCGGGCCGCGGACGGCTCCGGCAGCGGACGTGCGCGGCACGTGCGGGACGGGTCGGACACCTTCGTGATCATCCTCGACGACACCGGTACCAGACTCATGGCCTCACTCGTGACGACGAACGCGCACTCGCCCCGGGTCCGCCGAGCGGGGTTGCGCGTCGCACTCCTCGACGGCTTCCGGCTCACCGGCGGAGCCGACGTCATCCCGGCTCCCGGAGGTGTGGAGCGCCTGTTGGCGTTCGTGGGGCTGCGCCACCGGGCGGTGGGACGCCTGCTCGTGGCGGGCTCCCTGTGGGCGGAGGCGACCGACGGCCACGCCTACGCGGCCCTGCGGTCGGCCCTGGCCCGGACGAACCGCGTCTGCCCGGACGCACTGCTGGTCACCCCGTCCAGCCTGGAGCTCGCGCCCCATGTGTCGGTCGACCTGCGCGACGCCCAGGCGCTGGCCCATCGCCTGCTGGAAGCCGGTCCGCACGCCGCGGTGGATCTCAGCAGGCAGGCGGTCGCCGTCCTGTCGTCGGAGTTGTTGCCCCACTGGTACGACGACTGGGTCGTCTCCGAGGCCGAGGACTGGCGTCAACTGCGGTTGCACGCGTTGGAGGCGGTGGTGGACGGCCTGGTCGAGGCACGGCGCTTCGGCGACGCCACGGCGGCCGCGAGCGTGCTCGTCCGGGCCGACCCGCTGCGTGAGAGCGCTCAGGCGGCCCTCATCCGCGTCCACCTCGCCGAGGGCAACCAGTCCGAGGCGATACGGGTGTTCGACCGGTTCAGCCACCTGCTGCGCACGGACCTGGGCCTGGTCCCCACTCCAGGGCTCCGGGACCTGGTCGAGAGCCGGGCGAGCCCGCTGCGGGGATGGTCGACCGGCTGACCGGTGGGCTGCGGGCCGTCGACGGTGGCGGTCTCCTCGAGGCGTTGCGGGGCGGGGACCTGCCGGACCCGGCACCGTCGTCGCGGGATTCACCCGCAACACCCGTCCGCACGCTGCCGAGGACGTTCGACCCAGGAGGCCGCGGCGCCCGGAGCGGCCTACTCGGAGCGGCCTACTCGGAGCGGCCCGCCCGGAGCACCAGCGGTCAGCCGGCGATCCTGCCGAACAGGTGCGCGGCGGGGGCGTCCGGGTCGTCGCCGTAGAAGAACTCCGCGAGCGCCCGGTGGAACTCGGCGCGATTCAGCCCGCCCGAGCCGTCGAGGTCCAGCGCCTCGAAGACCGCGGCGCAGTCCTCCGGGGACACGTTGCCCGCCAAGCCGAAGATCTGCCCGAACTCCGCTTGGTCGATCCTGTCGTCCCCGTCCAGGTCGATCAGGTCGAAGTAGCAGTCGGCCACCGGTCCGACCTGCTGCGGGTACTCGGCGGGATCGGTCAGCGCCCGCCGGAACCCTTCGGTCATCTCCCGCAGGTCGACCCTCCCGTCACGGTCCTGGTCCATCGGCGCGATCACGTTGGCCCAGAACGCGTCCAACCCACCGGTCAGCCGGAGGGCGGTCTCGGACTCCGGCGCGGCGTCACGGGCCGCGATGTAGCGCTCGCCCATCAACCGGACGTCCTCCTGGGTGATCACCCCGTCGCCGTCGACGTCCGCGCCGTTGAACCACTGGCGGCACTTGAGATCCCGAATTCCAGTCATGACCGCGCAACGTAGTCAAGCAGCGACCCGGTGCCCAGTCGGCGCGACCACCGGGAGGACCGGATCACTCGTTCGAGTGTCACGCCGCCGCCGGCCGCGGTGACGTCAGCCGGGCGGGACGAGGTTCGGTGGTGCGAAGGCGACCACATCGGGGAGGGGGGCCGTCGTAGGGCTCGACGTCGACCAGGGCGCTGAGGGCGCTCGGTCCTTGCGGCAGGCGTGAGCACGGCCGATCCGCGGTGAGGGTGTTCGGGTTGCCGTGCCGGTCCAGGGTACCGCTCGAGCCCGGCTGGACCGGGTCCCACCACGCGCCCGTGGACAGTTGCACGACACCCGGCGGCGTCCGCCGGGTTGGTCGTCACGGGCTCACGACCGCGGATCTTCGAGCCGAGGTTGTGGTCACCGTTGTCGTACTGGCCGTGCAGGCGTGAGGCGGGCTGGTTCGAGATCAGGTGCAGCGGGAACCGGCCCGACAGGTCGGCACGGAGCCACTCCACCGGTTCGTACCGCTTCGGGTGTCCGGCGCAGTCGTCGTAGCCGAACGGGTCGATCGTCTCGGAGAAGATCTCGATCCGGCCGGACGGCGTCGACAGGGGGAAGCCCTGTGGATCTGACCGGAGGTCCTCGAAACTCCCGGGGAACGGCCCGGTCGACGCCGGCAGTTCGACGGTGGACCGCCGCCAGAAGTCGTCGAAGTCCGGCAGGGCGGTGTCCCCGGCGAGCTTGGCCCTCGTCTGCTCGTAGAGGTGCCGGACTCATTCCGTCTCGGAGCGCGACTCCGTGAACTCGTGTTCGAACCCGAGCCGGGAGGCCAGGTCGGCGAAGATCTGGTGGTCGGTGCGCGACTTGCCCGCCGGCTCGCGGACCTTCGGCATCGCGACGAGGTGGGGGTCGGAGAACCCGGCGGCGAAGTCGTCGCGCTCCAGGCTGGTGGCGACGGGCAGGACGATGTCCGCGAACTTGGCCGTCGTGTTCCACTAGGCCTCGTGCGCCACCACCGTGTCGGGGACCTGCCAGGCGCGGGTCAACCGGTGGAGGTCCTGGTGGTGGTGGAACGGGTTGCCCCCGCCCCAGTAGATCAGGTGGAGCTCGGGCAACGTCAGGCGCTCGCCGTCGTAGTCGACGACCTCGCCCGGGTGCAGCAGGGCGTCGGCGATCCTGGCGTCGGGGATGAAGTCCCCGGCGGGGTCGGCAGGCGCGGGTATCGTCGCCACGAAGGGGCGGTCCGGGGCAACCCCGTTGGCGTCCATCGTCGCGTAACCCGCGCCCCACCCGCACCCGGGCCGACCCATCGAGCCCGCCATGGCGGCCAGCACGACGGACATCCAGATCGGTTGTTCCCCGTGGTCCGCTCGCTGCACCGCGTAGTTGACCATGATGAGGGAACGTCGGGTGGCGAGGCGGCGGGCGAGGTCGGTGATCGCGTCGCGGCCGATGCCCGTGATCCCGGCCGCCCAGGCGGCGTCCTTGGTGATGCCGTCGAGGTCGCCGACCAGGTAGGAGGCGAAGCGGTCGAACCCGACGCAGCACCGGCGCAGGAAGTCCTCGTCGTGCCACCCGTTGACCAGCATCGTGTGGGCGATGCCGAGCATCGCGGCGGTGTCGGTGTTGGGGGTGACGGGCAACCACTCGGCGTCGAGGAAGCCGGCCGTGTCACTGCGGACGGGGCTGATGTTCACGAACCCCACCCCGGCCTCGCGGCACCGGCGTTGCAGGCCCTGCGTCTGGTGCCTGGCCAGCCCGCCCGGGTTGATCTGGCTGTTTCTGAGGGCCAGCCCCCCGAACGCCACCACGAGCTCGCAGTTCTCGGCGATCTCGTCCCACATCGGCATCCGACTCTGGTAGCTCCACGGATGACCGCCGATCACGTGGGGGAGGATGACCTCCAGAGCCGCGGTGCTGTAGGTGTTGCGGGAGTCGGTGTAGCCCCCGTCCAGCGCCAGGAACCGGTGCAGTTGCCCCTGCGCGTTGTGGAAACTGCCCGCACTCGCCCAACCGTAGGACCCGCCGAACACCGCGCTGTCCCCGTGCTCCGAACGAACCCGACGGAGCTCGTCGCTCACCAGCGTGATCGCATCGTCCCAGCTCACCTCCACGAAGGCGTCCGCGCCCCTGGCCGCACCGTGAGTGCGGGGCTCGCCGTTCAGCCAGCCCCTGCGCACCGCGGGGCGCAACACGCGAGCACCGTCCTCGGCGGCCGTCACCATCCCGGGACCGATGGGGGGACGGAGCGGGGTCGTCCTGCCTCGGTTCGATCCACACCAACCGGTCGGAATCGACCACGGCGACGAAACTGCCCCAGTGCGTCGCGACCGACATGCGTCGTTTCACGGTGCATCAACTCCGACCCTGAAGTTTCCTCGATCCCGGACAGCGGTTGCCCACGTCGCGGGGGCGATGTGCGGCGAAGGAGGCCTGTGGCTCACGTCGGACGACCCGGGGGAGGAGTCGGTGCCCGGCTGTGCGAGCGGGGAGAGCCCCGCGCGGGGTCGCTCATCGGCGGAGTCTCCGTCCCCGCCGTCCGTCGGGCCGTGCGGTGCGGCTCGTGGCGGGCGACGTGGCAGCCACGCTAGCCCCGATAACCGCCGGGCCGTAGACGCCGTCGGGCTTCGTCCGGCTGCACCCGGCGGTCCTCACCTGCCTCCGCCACGGGTCGTCGCCCACGGGACCAGCGGCAGTGCCACTCCTCCGACCGCGACCCCCGGGTGGCCGCCAGGGGATCGCGGTCGGCTCGTCAGGACCGGATGGCGGCGCTCACCCGGTGGACGACCTGCGCAGGGGCGCGCCGGCGTCGTGCAGGTGGCGCAGCACCTGGGCGTAGGAGCGGCGCATGGTGGTCTTGCTGTAGGGGATGCCGTGCCGGGCGCAGAAGTCCTCGACGACGGGCTGGGCGCGGCGCAGGTTGGGGCGGGGCATGTGCGGGTAGAGGTGGTGCTCGACCTGGTGGTTGAGGCCGCCGAGCAGGGCGTCGACCCACCGGCCGCCGGTGACGTTGCGGGAGGTCAGCACCTGCTTGTGCAGGTGGTCCAGGCGCTGACCGGCGGCGATGATCGGCATGCCCTTGTGGTTGGGCGCGAACGAGCACCCCAGGTAGACACCCATCAGGCCCTGGTGCACGGCGATGAACACGAGCGCCTTCACCGGGGACAGCACCAGGAACACCGCCACCAGGTACGCCGCCGCGGGCACGAGCTGGAGCGCGGCCTCGCGCCACGGGTTGCGCAGTTCCCGCCGCCACAGCGCCACGAGCCCCGACAGCCGCAGCACGGCGGCCTCGGCCAGCAGCAGGGGGAAGAACAGGAACGCCTGGTACTTGGTGATCCAGCGGTACACGCCCCGCTTCTCCCCCGCCTGCGCGCGGCTGAAGGCGATGGCGTGGATCTCGATGTCGGGATCCTCGTCCTCGTGGTTGGGGTTGGCGTGGTGGCGGTTGTGCTTGGCCACCCACCACTGGTAGCTGATGCCCGTGAGGCTGCCGTGCAGGTGCCCGACCACGTCGTTGTGGCGGTGGCTGCGGAAGATCTGCCGGTGTCCGGCGTCGTGGCCGATGAACGCCAGCTGCGTCGACACCACGGCCAGGACCACGGCCGTGGCCACCTGCCACCACGAGTCGCCCAGCACCGCGAACACCGTCGCGACGGCTGCGAGCATCACCGCGTTGACCGCCATCCGCAGCAGGTAGTAGCCGCGTCGCCGGTCCAGCAGCCCGGCGGCTTTGATCTCCTTGGTCAGCCGGGAGAAGTCGCTGCCGCGCGGGAGTTCCGCGGTGTCGTCCGGGATGGTGTGCGTAGAGGTCATGTACCTGCTCCGGGTTGGTGGGGAGGGGATGCCCCGGTTCGGGGGCCGGGCTCGTCGGTGAAGCGGAACTCGACTGTGGTGGGCAGCTCGTCGAGGTCGAGGGCCTGGCGCAGCCGGGGCAGCCCGCGAGTGGCGAGCGCGTGCCGGATCGCGCCGGGTTCGCCGTCCCGGTCGGTGCTGATGACCAGCGCGAGGCGCGGCTCGTCCCGGGTTCCCGCGAGGGTGCCGCGCGCCGCGTGCACGCCGGGGTAGGTCTCGGCCTCGGCGAGCAGCGGGGCGACGGCGGTGCGCGCGGCCAACTCGGTCCGACCGCCGGTGTCGCTGCCGCCGCCGGCGTCGAACCGCCAGGTGCGGGTCTTCGGCGCGCGGTCCAGCTGCGCCGCGAGCCAGCGAACGGCGAGCAGCCCGAGGAGCACCCCGCCCGCGGCGGTGGCCCACCAGACCCACGGCGGCGGCGGGGCGTCACCGGGGACCAGGGGCGCGTCGGGCGCGAGGACGTCCAGCACGGCGAACCGGGTGGCGAGCCCGAAGCAGCCGGCGGCGAGCAGCAGCAGGCCGATCACGGCCAGCACGGCGCGGTTGAGCCTCGACGGCCGGTCGCGGCCGCTCATCGCGCCCTCCGGGCCTTGAGCCGGACGGCCACGGTCGGCCGGGTGACCGGGCCGAGGCGGTCGAGCCGTTCCCCGACGGCCGTGCGCACGGCGTCGGCGAGCCCGGCGGTGGTCGTGCGGTCGGTGGTGACGGTCGCGGTCACCGCGCGGCGCTTGAGGGCGATCGCGGCGGTGGTCACGCCGTCGACCGAGGACGCGGCGGCGCGCAGGGCGCGGCGCAGGCTCCGGCGCGTCATCCCGGAGCTCACCGCCCGGTCGGTGTCGGGGTCGTCGTCGCGCAGCGGCAGGACGGTGGGCGGCCCGGGGAGCAGCGCGCACAGCAGCAGGACGACGCCGAGCACCGCGCAGGTCGTGGCGGCGGGCACGACGACCGGATCGGTCCAGCGCGTGTCGTGCAGCGCGCCGAACACGGCGTGCGTGTCGATCCACGGGGCCAGTCCGAGGACCTGCTGCACCGACACGGCGGTGACGAGCACGCAGGCGGCGAGGACGGCCAGGGCTACGAGAGCGGCCGGTGCGCTCCGGCGGGGCAACCGCTTCACCGCACCCTCCCGGTCGTCACCGCGGCGGAGTGCAGCCTGGTGACGGTGATGTCGACGCGGGACGCGGTCAGGCCGGTCAGGTGCCGGACCCGTCGGGTCAGGTGCCGGCGCACCTCGTCGGTGGTGCGGCGCACCGGCATCGGGTAGGTGATCGACAACCGCACGTCGAGCGCGACGGCCGCGCCGGTGACGTGCGCGGTGACCCGGACGTCCTCCTCGGCCTGCTCCGCACCCAGGGCGATGCCGAGCAAGCGGTACGCCGAGCCGCCGACGCCGTCGACCTCTGCTGCCGCGTGCGCGGCGATCTGCTCCACCGCCGTGTCGCCGATGGTGAGGCGGCCCCGGTCACCCGGGTCCGCCGACGTCCCCGGCGCCGCCGGGCGGAGGCCGGTGGCGGTGCTCGTTCCCACGGCGCTCAACCCCGGCCGCGGCCGGTCAGCGCGGAGATGTCGAGCTTGCCGTCGAGGACCCTGCCGACGACGAGCCCGGCCGCGCCGAGCAGCAGGACGACGGCGAAGGCGCCGAAGCCTCCGAACGCCGCGGCGAAACCGAGCGCGATGCCCGCGAGCATCCCGGTGGTGGTGGAGTTCACGATGACTGCCTCGCTGTTCTGACAGGTGCCGCCGCGCCGGTCCCGGGTCGTTCCGGGAGCCCGCGTGCCGGGGTGCGGTCGGCGGTGGCGCCCGGTGGCTGTGCGCCGGGCGAACGGGTGTCGGGGAGCGCGATGTCGCCGATCCACACGTGCAGCGCCGGCACGGCCCGGCCGATCGCGGCGCGGACGGCGACGCGGACGGCCGTGTCGACCTCCGCGGTGGTGGCCGGGTACCGCGCGACGACTCCCACGGCGATCTCGGCCGGCCGGACGCGGACGCCGTCGACCCTGCGCCCGGGCAGGTGGGTGGCGATCTCGCCGTACCGCCCGCTGTGCGGCCCCGCCACTTGCGGCAGGGCGCGCACGGCGGTGGCGATGACCGTCGCCTCGATCTCGGGGATCACTGCACGCGACTGGTTTCCGGCGTGTTGTCGCCCTCGTCGTCACCGGGGATGTGGACGTCGGTGACGGCGATGTTGACCTCGACGACCTCCAGGCCGGTCATCTGCTCCACCGCGCCGATGACGTTGCGGCGAACCGAGCGGGCCAGGTCGGTGATGGACACGCCGTACTCGACGAGGACGTGCAGGTCGACAGCGGCCTGCCGCTCGCCGACCTCGACCGACACGCCCTGACCGGCCGAGGCCGTCGCGCCGGGGATGCGCTCGCGCAGTGAGCTGAACGCACGGGCCGCGCCGCCACCCAGCGCGTACACGCCGGAGACCTCGCGCGTCGCCAGCCCTGCGATCTTCTGGACAACGGTGTCGGCGACGGTGGTCGTCCCCCGCGTCGGCGTCGACGTGCCCTCACGCGGGACGACCTCGGCGTTCGTGGTCTGCGTGAGCGGCTTCTGCATGGTGGTGGGGTCGGTCACGGTGGTCTCCTCGACCTTGCGTTCGGTGGGGGCGTTCGGCGGGGAGCGGCTTCACGCCCGGGGCGGGAGCGCCGGGAGCGTTCGCTCGACCGGGCTGCCGCGCAGTGACGCAGGAAGGCGTCGTGTGGGTATGGGCAGGCAGACCTCCGGTGTCCGGCGTCGCCTGGGTCCGGGGCGGCTGCTACCCGATCGGGTGCCCGGTTCCAGTGGTCGCCAAACCCGGCGCGAGGTCCGGTCCGGCGGCGGTCGGTGACCGCGGCACCCGGCGGGGACGGGGCGCGACGCTCGGCCCGCTCCCGGGCGAGCCGGGCGCGGATCCCCGCGAGAGGGGATCCATCGCGCCGAGGCAGCTCACCCGTCGAGGTCGACCACGCCGGCGAACGGAAGGGAGATGACCGGGCGTTCCCCGGGACCGGGCCGAGCCCGGCGACAACACTCCCGCGGTGCTCGCGGGTGTACCGTGTGACGCACCGAAGGCGCGTCGAAGGCCGGCGTTCGAGCCGGCGTCGCCTTGGGCGCACGACGAGTCCGGCCGATCGAGCCGGAGGCGGGAACGCCGAGTTGACCTCGAACCAGTCAGGTCTCCCCACCACCGACCCTGCCACCGGGACGC
Organism: Actinosynnema sp. NPDC002837; assembly: GCF_040295345.1. Classification (NCBI taxonomy): domain Bacteria; kingdom Bacillati; phylum Actinomycetota; class Actinomycetes; order Pseudonocardiales; family Pseudonocardiaceae; genus Actinosynnema; species Actinosynnema sp. NPDC002837. The sequence goes on along the minus strand of NZ_JBEOVG010000006.1, from coordinate 168,470 downwards.
GCGGCCCCCTCGACCGTGCTCGGTCGCCGCGGTCGACCGACCGGGAGGCGTGCGGGCCGTGGCGGGAAGCGCGCCTCTACGGGCACCAGGCCGCGTCGTGACCACCTCCACCCCGCCGGAACCGCCGGTGACGCCCCCGGTGGCCACCGCACCCGAACCGCCGACCGACGACACCGCGCTCCGCGGACCGCTGTGGCGCAGGCGCGTCCGGGTGAACGTGAGCCGCCGGCGGTCGCGCCCCGCTCAACGCTGACCGGTACTCGGTCGTGCGCGCAGGACGGTGGAGTACCCGACTGGGTGGCCTGGCGCATCCGGGTGAACAGCACGGGAACACCGTTTGCCGGCGCGCGGAGTGAGACGATAAAGGTCCTGTTCCCGTCGCTCTACTCGATGACCGGAGGGGCTCCGGGTGGCCCGGTACACCACCAGTCGGTTGGTCGAGGTGAGCCGCTGGATCGCGGAGGAGGCCACCGAACTGGACGTGCCCGTCTCGGTCGGAACCCTCTGCCGGACAGCCGTGGCGCGGTTGGGTGTGAGCGGTGCCGTGCTGACGGTGGACACCTCCGGTTGGCCGGAGGTCGGGTGTGCCACGGACGCGCTGGGTGAGCGCCTGGCCGAGTTGCAGGTGACGGTGGGCGAAGGCCCGGCCGTCGACGTCTGGCGCGGAGGTGGCCCGGCGCTCGTCGCCGATCTCGACGCCCTGGCCGGCCAGGCCCGGTGGCCCATGTTCGCGCCGCTGGCCGTCGAAGCCGGCGCGGCCGCGTTGTTCGCGCTGCCGCTGTGCGTCGGCGCGATCCGGGTCGGGGTGCTGTCGCTGTACCGGCTCGAAGTGGGCCATCTCGACGCGGCCACGCTGCTCGACGCGTTGGCGTTCGCGGAGCTGGCCCTGAGGCTGCTGCTGGACGAACAGGCGGACTTGAACGCGGCGGGCGACGGCGGGGCCGGCCTCCCCCTGCACAACCCGCAGGTGCACCAGGCCACCGGGATGGTCGCGGCCCAGCTGGGCCTGGGCATGGCCGACGCCTTCGCCCACTTGCGCGCACGGGCGTTCGCCGAGCAGGTGCCGCTCGGCGCGCTCGCGTCCGACATCGTGGCCCGCCGACGGCGGTTCGACCGCGACGGGGGACGACCGTGAGCACGCACGGAACACGATCGCACTGTGAGCACACCAGCGGAGGTGGCTGCGATGGACGGTGAACGTCTCGTCGAAACGTTCGTCGAGTTGGCCGACACCCTGGTCGACGACTTCGACGTCATCGACTTCCTGCACATGCTCGTGGACCGGTGCGTCGAACTGCTCGACGTCGACGCCGCCGGTCTGCTGCTGGCCGACCAGCGGGGCAGGCTGCAACTGGTCGCGTCCTCCAACGAGCAGGTCCGGCTGCTGGAGCTCTTCCAGCTCCAGAACGACGACGGCCCCTGCCTGGACGCGTTCGCCACCGGCGCCGGGGTCAGCCACCCTGACCTCGCGGACGCGCACGGGCGGTGGCCGAGGTTCACCGCGGCGGCCACCGAAGCCGGGTTCGTCGCCGTGGACGCGCTGCCCATGCGCCTGCGCCGCGAGGTGATCGGCGCGCTCAACCTGTTCCGCACGCGGTCGGGCGAGTTGGACGCGGGCGCTCTGCGCACCGCCACCGCGCTGGTCGACGTCGCCACCATCGGCCTGCTGCAACAACGCTCGATCCACCACCACCAGGTGCTGACCGAACAGCTGCAATCCGCGCTGAACAGCCGGGTGATCGTCGAACAGGCCAAGGGGCTGGTCGCCGAACGCCTCCAGGTCGACATGGACACCGCGTTCGCCGCGCTGCGCGGCTACGCCCGCGGGCACAACCTCAAGCTGAGCAGCGTCGCCCACGACGTCATCGCCGGCGACATCGACACCCCGCACCTGCTCAACGCGCCCGACGGCGCCAAGCAACTCCGACGCTGACACCGACCACCTCGCGCCCCTCGGCGAGGCCGTGTGCCGGACGAGATCCGTGTCCTTGGCAGTCCGCCCCGACACGTGCGGGTCCCCGCCGGAGGTGGCCGGCGGGGACCGCGTCGGTCGCGGTGCGCGGTCAGGGCAGTTGCGGTAGCGCCGGTTCACCGGGCAGGGGGTGCCGCCGACGGTCGGTCACCCGGTGCAGTTGGGGACCGCGGGGGTGCTGCCGACGCAGTTGTTCGGGGTGTTGGCGGTGATGGGCGAGTTCGTGGTGGTCATGGTGCCGTTGCGGCGGTAGACGCCGCCGGACTGGCCGAGGGCCGCGAGCGCGTGGTTGTCGGTCACGGCGGTTTGGGTGAGCGTCGTCGCGGTGGCGTCGACCGCGGAGATCCCGCCTCCCCGGCCGGCGCTGTTGCCGGTGACGAACAGCGGGCTGCCGGAGACGCCGGTGACCGTGAGCGTGCCGCGCCGGCCGTTGTAGAGGCCGCCGCCGTCGCCGAGCAGGGTGGTGTTGTTCGACACCGGGCTGTTGGTGAAGGTCGCGGCGGGCGCGGTGCCGGTCGGGGTGTCGGCGTTGGCCAGGCCGCCACCGTTGCCCGTGGCGGTGTTCCCGGTCAGGGTGCTGCCGGTGAGGGTGACCGCGCCGCGGTTGAGGATGCCGCCGCCGTGGCCGACGACGTTGCCGCCGGTGAAGGCGACACCGGTGGTCAGGGTGAGGTTGCCGGTCGGGGCGACCTCGGCGATCCGGAGCCCGAGGCGGAGCAGCGAGGCGTTGGTGACGGTGGCGGGGCCGACCATCTCGATCGGGGTGGTGATGACCGGCAGCGCGTTGGACGCGCCGCCGTGGGCGGCGGTCATGCGGTAGGTGCAGCCTCCCGCCAGGACGAGGGTGTCGGCGGTGGAGGTGGAGTTGGCCAGGTTCACCGCGGACACCAGGGCGTTCTCACTGCACGCCACCGGAATGGTGATGGCCTGCGCCACCAGGGGCGCGGCGACCAGGCCGCCGGCCACGACAGTGGCGCCGAGCAGAGCTTTGGCGGTAGTGCGGGTGTGGTGCATCTCGATTCATTTCCTGGAGCATGGTGGTTGATGACCCGAGCGGAGCGCCGCGGTCGTGAAATGAGCGTCGTGCGCTCACTTGAGCGCGGTTCGAGCCGGAAGGAGTGGTGTTCATCCGCCCGAAGCAGAGACCCCGGCTCGCGACCTTCCTCCGTGGTCGAAGCTGGAGGTGTCGCGCCACCGGGGTCCGGGGTAACGGAGTTCAGCCTATACCCCCGTCCGGGCGATCGGCGTCATGTCGCCCGAACGGGTGTATCGCTCGCTTTGTGAGCTCACGAATGCGAATCGTCCTCGATAAGAATTCGATCGCGGGGTCGGTGGACCGCGGCCACCAGCCGCCGTCGAGCCGGACCTCCGCTCCGGAGCGCGGTTCCAGCACCCACCCGCACGCGAACCCGTGCTCGGCTCGGACCGGTCCGCAGGTCGTCTCGGTGTCCCCGCCCTCGCCGGTCGAGCCCCGCCGGTCGCCGTGGTGCGCCCAGGGCGGCGGCTCGGGCGGCGACTCGCGATGTGCGCGGGCACGCGCCGCACAGTACGCCGAAAAATTGTCGGGAACCGGTATCGGTCACATTTCCCTCGACCGCTCGCCGCATCGGTCGAAATTTCTTGGAAATTTCACCCGGAGAGGTTTGGAACGGCCTTGTGCGGGCTTCTCGCCTGGTCCATCCTCAAGGCAGCAGTTCCTCCGCCCGGACCCCGCGGACGCCACCTCCAGGTGAGAGGACCCTCATGGCCATTCCCGTCCGCAGTCCCGATCGTTCCCCGTCGCCCGGTGTCGTGCTCCCCTGGTCCGAGCTGCCGCCCGCTCGACTGCTCACGGTCGTGACGCGGGCGTTGTCGTCGTCGACCGTGGTGTGCGCGGTGTCCGGGGAAGTCGACCTCTGGACGGCGCCCCGCCTGCGTGACCGCCTCGCGGAGCAGATCCGCCCGGCCGGCCCGGACCTGGTCGCCGACCTCGGTGAGGTCGTCTTCTTCGGTGCGGCGGGGCTCACCGTGCTGGTGGAGGCCCGGTCCGCGGCCGACGCGGCCGGGGTGCGGTTCTCCCTCGTCGCCCGCACCCGTCCGGTCCTGCGGCCGTTGACGATCACCGGGCTGCACCTCGTGTTCGACGTGTACGCGCACGTCGACGGCGTGCCGGCGCGGGGCGGGCCCCCGCATCACCTGCTCCCGCGGTCCTGAGTGGAGCAGATCGTCGGGCGCCTCCGAGCGGCTGCGGTCCACGGCCCACCGATCCCGCGAGAAGGCACCCGATCGGTTCGTCGTGATGTGGGACGCTGATGGACGCACACGTGTTCGCCCCTGCCCCGGCGGACCGTCGAGCTGTCCGGCGTCCTCGGAGGCACCCGATGCTTCGACCCCGACCCGATGTCCACGTCGTCGCCGGCGGCCCGGTGGACGACCATCTCCCCGAGGCGCCGGGGCGTGTGGGGGCGGCCGATGTCGTGGCGTTGGAGTCGTGCGTGGGCAGGTTGCGGGCGCACGACCACCGGCACGGCGGAGGCCGCTGCGTGGACGAGGCCGTCGGGCGGCTGCCGGCGGCTCTCTCGCTGCTGGAGCGCACCGTCACCGCGCGGATCGGCCACTCGCTGCGCACGGCGGTGGCGGACCTGCACAACGTGGCCGGCTGGGCGTGCTTCGACACCGGCCGGACCGGTGAGGCCCTCCGCCACCTCCGGACGGCGTTGACGGTGGCGAGCGGCGACGAGGCCCTGGTGTCGAACATCCGCTACCGGCTGGGTCGCGTCCACCTGCACCACGACGCGCCGCGATCGGCCATGTCGGAGTTCCAGTCCGCCGAACGGGCGGCACGGGCCAGCGGTTCCGCGCTCGCCCTGGCGGTCGTCGTCGCGAACCAGGCGTGGGCGCACGCGAAACTGGGTTCCCCGGGGCACGCGCTGACGTTGCTGGGCGAAGCCGCCGACCACCACGCGCGTGCGCGGGGCGAGCCGGTCGCGCCTTGGGCGGCCTTCTTCACCGACGTCGAACTCGCGGCGATCGGCGGCACGGTCCACGCGGAACTGGCGCGCATCGACCCGGCCGAGGCAGGCCGGGCCGTGCTGCTGCTGACCAGTGCGGTCGACGGTTTCGGCCCGGACAGGGCGCGCAGCCGGACCGCCAGCCTGATCTCACTGGCCGTGTGCCACTTGCTGGCGGGCCGGATGGACACCGGCACGCGGCTGGGCGAGCAGGCGGTGGACCTGTGCCAGACCCTGCAGTCGGCGCGCACCACCGAGCGGTTGGGCCCCTTGCAGGACGCCGCGCGAGGGCAACCCGCGCACCGGGGCGCCCTCGCGCTCGCGGTGCGGATCCACCGGTTGCGCGTCGTCGACGCCGTCCACGGGTGGCCGGCCGCTGACGTCGGGGACTGGTGACCGCGCGACGGGCTGGAGGCCCGGTCGCGGGTGTGGCCCGTTCCCCCGCCTTCGGATCGGGCGAGGTCGTGGGCGAGGGCCGGTGGTTCCCGCACCGTGGTCGGGTACGCCCCAAGCCTCCACCCGGTCGAGTTCTTCGATGGCCGCCGAGCGGCCTCGACCGAACCGCGAGCATCCACGAAGGACTCTGCCGGTGCGCGGGAAGCCGTCGTCGCCCTCGATCCCGAAAGGCATTGGCATGCCTCGAACCTACGGGTTCCCCAGCACGCAACCCCCGACGCAGTGCGGTCTGCCCACGTTCACCGCCGCGCTGCGCAACCACCTGGTCGCGGTGCTCCCGGGCGGTCGCGGACTCACCGTCGTGCGCTCGTGCGGTGCGCTGCTGCACGGCGACACGCTCGTCATGCCTTACGGCACACGCGATTCGGCCATCGCGGTGCCCACCGCCTCGCTGTCGGCGCCGTTGGCCGCGATGCGGCGTAGGATGGGGTGACCGAGGGTGTTTCGAGTGTCGACGGTCAAGCCGGCTCCGCCTTGGGCGCACGACGACATCCGGCGGGCTCCCTCCGCGTCGTCGGAGACGGGACCTCCAGCATGACCCTCGAACTGCCCACCCCACCCGCCGAGACCCGGCAGCCCGCCTTGCGGTTGTCGATGAAACCCCGCGGCTGCTCCGGCGGCGCGGTCGACGGCGCCTGGTGGCCCCGCTCGGCCGACCCCGCGACCGAGTTCCCGCCACTGCTCGCGGTGCTCGGCGCCGACGGCCGAGTCCGCCGCGTCTCCTACCACCTCGGCTCCTGGCGCCGGGCCGGCCGCACACTCGACGTCGGGGACGTCACCGTGCGGATGGAGGGCTTCCACTTCATCCAGCCCGACACCGTCATCCTGGTCAACGCCGACCACACCCGCATCCGGTTGCTCGTGGTCCCGTCCCCGCGCGCGAACGCCGTGCACGCGGTGCCCGAGGCGCGGGGAACCGTCGACGAGGACCGCTGGGAAGGCGACGGCGGACGGGCCTAGCCACCCAGCGCCAAGCCGCCGAGCAGGACGAGCGCGCCCACCACTTCGGCGGCCGGTAGCCGGTGGCGGGCCCAGCGGGCGAAGGTCAGGTTGACCGCCGCGTGGGCCGCGACGGTCGCCGGGAGCCACCACGGCCCCGCCACCAGGAGCAGTGTCGCGCCGAGGTGGAACGCCGTGGTCGTGGCGCCCCGGAGCAGGACGTGCAGGGGGTGGGTGGCCATGACCCCGCCCTCTGCGCCCAGCAGCTCGGCCGCGCGCGGCCGAGGGCAACGGTGGACTGGGACAGGCCGGTGGCGGTGACGAAGACCAGTTCGGCGACGGCCCGGCCCAGGCCCGCCCACAGGGCGGGGGCGAACCCCGTGACGCCGACCAGCACGAGCAGCAGGCGCACCACCTCGTCGGTCACCGCGGACGCGAAGGCGAGCAGGGCGCGGCCGCGGTCGAGGTCGCGCAGGCGTCCGGCCGAGGCGACCGCGGGCACCCGAGCCGCGAGCGCGACCAACCACCCCAGCGCGCCCAACAGCGCCGTGCCGGCCTGTCCCGCGCCGACCAGGAGCGTGAGCACCACCGCGAGGCCCGCCAGGACGACCAGCAGCAAGGCCGCGCCGGACCGGAGCCTCCTGCCCACCCGGTCGACCCCACCCCGTCACGTGCCGGTCGCTCGATGCGCCAACCGTGCGTCCGGAGCGGGATCGCAGCGCGCGGTAATCGGTGCCGGGTGGTCGAGCGGTGTACCCTCAGGGTGTTCGCGGAAGCCGCTGCCACACCGGTCGGCACGCCGCTTCCCCGTCTTCTCCGGCCGGCCGGCCCGTCTCGGTCCGGACGTGCTTCGCACCGACCCTGGACCGACCTGGACCCGCTCGGCACGGTGTCGCTCTTCCAGTCAGGTAGTGCCTCAATGACCTCGTCGACAACCGCCGCACCGAAACCGCTGCTGGCGCAACCCCGTACCCGGACCGAGATGGTCGTCATCCGGTTGTTCCTGGTGATCCCGTTCGCCGCGTTGATCGCCGCCGTGCCGTTGACCTGGGGATGGGGGCTGAGCTGGGTGGACGTGACGCTCGCGGCGGTGTTCTACACCGTGTCCACCCTGGGCGTGACGATCGGTTACCACCGGTACTTCACGCACGGCGCGTTCAAGGCCAAGCGCGGGCTGCGGGTGGCCCTGGCCATCGCCGGGGGTCTGGCCGCGCAGGGGCCGGTGATCGGGTGGGTGGCCGACCACCGCCGCCACCACGCGTTCTCCGACCGCGAGGGCGACCCGCACTCGCCGTGGCTGTTCGGCACCTCGCCAATGGCGTTGGCGCGAGGCTTCTGGCACGCGCACATGGGGTGGCTGTTCGGGCGGGACAACACCAACGTGGACCGGTTCGCGCCGGACCTGGTGGCGGACAAGGACATCCACATGGTCGACCGGCTGTTCCCGTTGTGGGTCGCGTTGAGCGTGATCGTGCCGACCGTGCTCGGCGGGGTCATCACGTTGTCGTGGTGGGGTGCGCTGACGGCGTTCCTGTGGGCAGGTCTGGCCCGGATCTCCTTCCAGCACCACGTCACCTGGTCGGTGAACTCGATCTGCCACATGATCGGCGACCGCCCCTTCGCCGCCCGTGATCGCTCCGCCAACTTCTGGCCGCTGGCGATCCTGTCGATGGGCGAGTCCTGGCACAACTCCCACCACGCCGACCCGACCTGCGCCCGCCACGGCGTCGACCGCGGTCAGCTGGACGTGTCCGCACGGGTGATCTGGGCGTTCGAGAAGCTGGGCTGGGTGTGGCAGGTCCGGTGGCCGCGCCCGCAACGGCTGGCCGCGCTGCGCGTGGGCAGTCGATGAAGACCGACCGGCTGGTGTCGCGCGCCTGGCGCACCGACGATGCCCAGGCGGCGCTGGCTATCCACGCGCCCGGCCATCCGACGCCGGCTTTCGGCTCGTCCCGCGCCGCCGAGATCCCATCGCCCGCACCGTGGGGAACAGCCGCGTCGACAGCCCACTCGGCACTCACCCGTCGCGCTGCCGACAAGCGGCGTCGCGGCCGGCGTGCGACTTCTGCGATGAAGGCCATGTGGTGACAGCCAGCGGTCAAGGGTGCTCGACCGGCGCGTGCGCGTCGACCTGGTCCTCGACGCCCTGCACGCGGCGCAGCGGACACGGGGCAGCCTGGCCGGGGCGATCTTCCACAGCGACCACGGAGCCCAATACGGCGCCAAATCCTTCGCCGAGGCCTGTCGCGCCGCCGGGGTGACCCGGTCCATGGGCGCGGTCGGCAGCTCCGCGGACAACGCCGCCGCCGAAAGCCTCAACGCCTCCTTCAAACGCGAAACACTGCAAGGCGCCCGGAGTTGGGGCAGCGCAAGGGAAGCGCGCCTGGCGGTGTTCGGCTGGGCGCACCGCTACAACACCCGACGGCGCCACTCCCACCTCACCGGCCCGGCCGTCGCGTTCCCTCGCCGTCGGGGCGCTCGCGGATCGCCTCGGGGCGACGACGTCCGCCCCGCCGATCGACGTCCGCCCCGCCGAGAACTCGGCCACGGACGCGCCGCGCCTCGACGTGCGTTGCTGTGCCCGGGTGGTGGAGTTGGTGCCCGCCACCGCGGTCATTTCCGGTCACTTCCGGTCGCGCCGCCGCGCGTGCTTGGACCGCCGGCACGTGCGCCTCGGCGGGCGCGGGTGGTGATCGACGTGGTGCTGCTCTGGCCGTGGTGGCGGGCTGGGCCGCCGTGCGGGGGCGTCGCCATCGCGACGAGCATCGCGATGCCCGTCGCGATGGCCGATGTGGTGTCCGAGGGAGGTGTCCAGCGTGCCCAGTGGACTGTTCTGGACGCCTGCCGGACGGTGTTCGTACTGGTGAGCGGTCTATCGGCTGCCATGTGTACATGTACGTGCTGTTTCCTCGAGGTGGTCTGTAGCGTCGTCGCTGCACCCCTTCCAGGCAGGGGTGGTGCAGCCCCTTTCGAGCACGGGGTTTCGGGTGGTCCTCCTGGCAGAGGCCACCCCGTGAAGTTGAGCAGGGCCCCGGTGACCCGGGCGGCACACCAGGTACCAGCCCTTGCTCCAGTCGGGTTGCCGCTCGTGCGCGTCGCGGACCTTGGCCAGCCCGCTGGCGGTGTCCACGGCCCGCGCCGCGAATGCGGTCGGGTACTGGCCGGGAATCCCGCAGGCCAACGCCACCTCCAGCAGCGTCTGGTGCCCGAGGCCAGGCGGTGACGGTGTCGGGCACCATGAAGGGTCGGTTGTAGGTCAGGGTCTGCTCGGTGTCGGTGTCGGTGTCGATGTCGGTGTCCGTGCAGGCACACCCGCAGCGGGTGCCCCACCACGCGAGCCGATGTCGACATGTTCGTTCCACACCGCCTTCGGTCGCGCGGGCCCGCTCCCGGGCAGCGCTCAGGATTCCAGGCGCTCCGCGGTGTCGGAGAGCAGGGCGAGGAGCCAGCGCCAGGTTTCCGGGTCGGTGGTGGACAGCGGCTTGGGGGAGAAGAAGTACAGGCGGTTCTCGACGATTTCGATGTTGACCGGGCGTTCGGCGTACCGGGCCAGGAGGTCGGGGGAGAAGAGGGTGCGGTCCAGCAGGGCCTGGATCTCCCCGGCCCTGCCGAACGGCCCGGAGACTGTGAAAGCTTCGGTGCCGGGGCCGCGCAGGTCGGGGTTCCCGAGGGTGGCTCCGCCGGACATGTGCCGAACGCCCGTGCCTTTCGCCCGCGAGGTCAGCAGCAGGTGGGGAAGGTGGGCGTCGAGAGGGGTGGTCGCATAGCCCAAGTGGTACGTTTCCGCGCCGTGGTAGCCGGCCGTGTAGTGGTACTGGCCTATTTCCATCGGACGTGGCCCTTCGATGTTGACGACATCAACGGCGCAGCGGTTGTTGCCGATGTCGAAGACCCCGGCGGGCTGCTCGGGGTCCCTGACCTTCATCCGGTAGCCCATGCCGTTGCGGGCGGCGAACTGCATGATGCGGTAGTGGTCTATCCGCACCCGCCCGCTACCTTTGCGGCCCTGGACGACGACCAGGACGATCAGCCCGAGACCGATCACCAGCGGCAGCAGCCCGAGGAGCCGGACGCCCACGCCGCCGTCCGGATGGGCGCCGGTGAGGTACATGTTGAGCGGGATGCTCAGGAAACCGGAGAAGGCGGCGACGAGCACGGCGAACACGAGTGCGCCGCACGCCATGTCGCGGCCCGGGGGGTCGCCGTTCGCTTTCGCGTGCGCCAATGCCGCAGCCGGGTCGACGGGGGCGGCGAGCGGGGAGTAGTCGAGGTCGTCGGGCACGGCTCACGCTACCCCGTCGAGCGGGCGGAACCTTCCCGGTTGGGCGGTTTTGGGCGCGGCTGAGGCTGTACCTGCCGAGAACTCCATCCACGCAGGTAGAGGGCGTGCAAGGCCAAAGACCTCGAAGCGCTCACAGCACGGCATGATGACCGGCTGTGCTGCTGCGACTGGCCTACCTCGGTGTGACCAACGCGTTCGCGCTACTGCGCCTGCTGCCCGTGACCGATCGGGACAAGGACGTGGAGATCCTGGCGCTACGCCACCAGCTCACGATCCTGGAACGCCAACTGGGCAACGCCCGTCCGCGGTTCTCTCGCGGCGACCGGGCGTTCCTCGCGGCGCTGCTGCACCGGCATCCGGTCGCCACACTTCATCGGCTCCGACTGCTGGTGCGCCCGGAGACGGTGCTGCGGTGGCACCGGGACCTCCTCGCTCGCCGCCACGCCGCCAGGTCCCGCCCCAGGCGGCCCGGTCGACCACGGACCGTACGCTCGATCCGCCTCCTCGCACTTCGCCTGGCACGGGAGAACCCCACCTGGGGCTACCGCCGCATCCACGGCGAGCTCCTCGTACTCGGCATCAAGAGCGCCGCATCCACGGTGTGGCAGATCCTCAAGGACGCCGGATCGACCCGGCACCCGAACGCACCACGACGACATGGTCAACCTTCCTCCGCTCTCAAGCCGACGCGCTCCTGGCCTGCGACTTCTTCGAGGCTTCCATCCTGAACGGCACCCGCCTGTACGTGCTGGCGGTCATCGAGCACGCCAGTCGTCGGGTCCGCGTGCTCGACGCCACCGCGCACCCGACCGCGGCCTGGGTCACCCAAGCCGCCAGGAATCTCGTCATGGACCTCGAAGACGAGGGCCGACACGTGCGGTTCTTCATCCGCGATCGCGACGGCAAGTACCCCGCCCTGTTCGACGCCGTCCTCGCCGACGCCGTCCTCGCCGACGCGGGCATCAAGGTCGTCCTCAGCGGCGTTCGCGTCCCGCGGATGAACGCGATCATGGAACGCTGGATCCGGACCTGCCGACGCGAACTCCTCGACCGCACGCTGATTTGGAACCGGCGGCACCTGCTGCACGCCCTGCGCGAGTACGAGCAGTTCTACAACACCCACCGCCCCCATCAAGGCATCGTCAACGCCCGACCACTACAACCGCTGCCACAGCCGACCACCGACCAAGCAGCGGTCACCCGACTCGACATCCACCGTCGGCAACGACTGGGCGGCATCCTCAATGAGTACCACCACGCCGCCTGACCTGCACGGACGACATTTTCGGCAAGCACAGCGGTCGGGAAGTTGCCGCACGGTTTCGAGTTGTCCGTTCTGGGCGGAGGTGGCAGAGAGCGAACGCCTCGGCCTGCGTTCGGGCACGTAGGTCCGGACTTCGGCGGACCCGCTTTGTCGGGATCTACCCGGTGGTTTTGGGGTGTGGCGTGGCAGGAGCGCACAGCCTCGTTCCCGTCGACCGACCGTGAGATCGACGGTGGGCCAACGTGAGATCTGCCGTTCACAGTGAGGTGATCTCCAAAGGCGCGAGCGAGTAGATACCGGAGACCGTTCCCAGTCCGGCGGTGCACAGCAGCACGTCGGTGGCCGGGCCGGTGAGGGTCTGGACGACGGCGCTCCCGGCGAACAGACCGGAGGTGACCGTGCCGGTGCGGGCGACCACCAGGGCGGCCCCCACGATGGTGGCGGTGAAGTTGACGGAGACGGAGACGGTCGAGGTTTGACCTGTATTCCAGATGATGGTGGAAGTCGAAGAGCCGCTGCTCAGCAGGTCGAGGCAGGACAGTCCCGGAACGGTCGTGGTGCGGAGGGTGGAGCCGGAGGTGATGGCCGGGTTGCTCAACGACACGCACGGCCCGTACTGCGCCGTTGATCGGACGATGACGTTCTGCGGGGTCACCGTGAGCGGCGGCGTGAACGTGTCGTTCTGGCTGCTGGGCGGGGTGCAGGTCACGTCCAGCACCCCGGCCGAAGCCGTCCCTGCCGAACCTGACACGAGCGCCGCCACGGTGAAGACGACCGTCGTCAGGGTGGCAGCGGCGGTGCGGAACAGTTCGCTCGTCATCGCTCTCCATACGGGCAATACCCGCAAGCCTTGTGCGGGCGCACTACCCGCACTGGTCACCCAGGATGCTCCCGTCCGGACGACCCGCGACAGAACCATACGAGCGACTCGCCATGAGACAGCGGAACTGAATCGCGCCAACGAGGTCCTGGAGTCCCCGGCGGAACCCGACCCTCGCGCGAAGGTGATCGACAACGTCGACCGGCCCACACAGCAGTCCGGGGTCGAGCCGGTCTGTCGTGTCCTGCGCCGGGCAGGCGTGCGGATCACTTTCCCGTACTACGCCGCCAAGGGCCTACCCCCGCTTCCACGCGATCGGTGCGCGACGATCGGCTCAAGGGCGAAATCCTGGCCGCCTCGGCGGGAAACAGAGGTTCAAGGCGCACGGAAGATCCGGATCGCATTGCACGCCGCGGAATGACGGTCGCCCGGTGCGCGGTGGAGCGGCTGATGCGCGCACCGGACATCACCGGCGTGGTTCGCGCCCGTACCCGCGGCACCACGGTCCTGGGCGAAGGACGGGTGCGGTGCCAGTGACCTGGTGGGCCGGCGTATCACCGCCGGCGGCCGAACGCGTTGTGGGTGGGGAACTCGACGTGCCTCTCGACGAGCTCGGGCACCGTTGTCCGGGGTGTCGCGGGTGCGTAGTTGTCGCATACCAGGTGCACATCCAGCTCCGCTGTGATGGCCTTGCGCCGCCGCCCACACGGTGTCCCCGACCGGTGCGAAAGGCCTGGCCCTCGCCCGCGTGTGAAAGGCCCAGCACTTCTCCCAGATCGAGCTGAGGGGCACTCGCCCGGCCGTGGTGGGCTCCGATGCCTTGAGGTCGCCGCAGACGAGCTGGTCGACAGTACCTCCGGAACGGTCACCGCGACCGCCCCGCACCGTCTTCGAGACGCTGTCCTCCTCGAGCAGTTCGGCGGCCCGACGGTGGTTGCAAGCCCCTGGGGTGTCCCAGCGGGATTTGCGGTCGCGGCCTTCCGGCGCGTGGATTCGAAGGCCGGTCGCTGGGTCGGTGAAACGCGGCAATCGGTCGTGCGCGGGTGTGAGCGGGGTGGATAACCTCGTCGATCCCCCGGGTCGATGCCGCGGGCCACTCCTCCCGCTGTCCGACGCTGTTCCGTAGGCACCGCCATAGGACTTCCGCATCACCAGGGTGATCCCGGTACGGTTGCCTCGGCGAAGGCGTACAACAGCTTCGCGCCGCACCGCAGCACTCCTGGTCGACCACGGGCAGGAACCGGGCAGGTCCACCCGGACCAGGAGCGGTATCGCGAGGGCATCGCACATCCGCCGCGTCGGCCGGGCCTGGTGCCGGTGTGGCCGGGAGTTCGACCGCTTGACGGATGTAGCGGCAGAGGGCGGCCAGGCCGACGCCACACCCGCTGCCAAGCGGGTGTGGGAGACAAGCGATCGAAGCTCCTGGGGATGGCCTCGCTCTTGGTCGAGAAGTCATCTACCAGGAGCTCGCCGTATCTCCACCGCGGTCACCGCCCACGCCGCCAGGTTGGAAAGGGTTCGATGCCTCACTGGGCATTCAACCTCTGCAGCACCAACCTGGCGCGAGAGAGTGGAAACGGCGAGTTCACTCCTCTGGTGGCTAGCCGACATCGCCGACTGCCACCAGTCTCGAAACGGCGGTGTGCGCGCATTGCAGGCGAACTGTCCACACCGGTTCGGCAGTGCACCGGTCACTGACGTGAAGTCCTGTGATCGCGCCTCTCGATGCGATTCCACCTCAATGGAGGGGAACGCCTTGGCCAGCCTGCAGCGAGGAGGACGTCGATGGATGTCGACGAGCGGGCTGAGGCTGGAGGTACGGCGGTAAACGCAGTGCTGGACCGGCTTTCCTCGCCGCCGTATGGGCAGACCACGCCGTCACCGTACGAGACCGCGCGGTTGGTGAGCTTGGCCCCGTGGCTGGACGGGCATGGGCAGCGGCTGCGCTTCCTCGTCGCGACCCAGCGGTCGGACGGGGGCTGGGGCGGGGCCGACGGTTATGCGGTGGTGCCGACGCTGAGCGCGACCGAGGCACTGCTGACCACGCTGCGCCGCCACGGTGCCCGAACCGACGGACTCCCGAATCGGGCCAGGCTGACGGAAGCGGCCAGGAGGGGCCTGGACGCGCTGATCGGCTGGCTCGGCCCGGACAGGAGACTGTCCATTCCAGACACGATCGCGGTTGAACTGCTCGTTCCGCAGATGGTTCGTGCGGTCAACGACCACCTCGATGCACTGGCTGCCGATCAGTGGCAGGCGCTCGGCCCGTGGTCGCGTGACCACAAGCGGCTCGGTCTGCCCAATGGAATGGATGATGGGACCGTCACCTCGGCGCAGAACGCGTTAGCGCGCGGCGCGCCGGTGCCCGTCAAGCTATGGCACTCGCTGGAATTCCTTGGTCCGGGCGCACGGGGTGTGGCACCGGTGGAACCGACCTGTGGCGTGGTGGGTGGCTCGGCCGCGGCGACAGCGGCCTGGTTGGGTGGCCCGGACGTGCCCGACGTGGAACACCGGGAGTCACTGGCCCACCTGCGGAGGTTGCAGGCGTGGCACGGCGGGCCGGTGCCCGGCGTCTGTCCGATCACGGTGTTCGAGCACGCCTGGGTGCTCATGGCGCTGGCCGACGCGGTGCCGGACCTGCAACCCCCTCACGGGGCGATCGCGACGTTGCACGCCGCGATCGGGCCGGACGGCGCACCCGCGGGACCCGGCTTGCCCGCCGACTCCGACGACACCGCCGCCGTGCTGTACGTCCTCGCACGTCTGGGCAGCCCGCGTTCGGCTGACTGCCTGTGGCGGTACGAGGGCCCGGACTGCTTCGAGTGTTTCACCGGTGAGCGCACACCGTCGACGAGCACGAACGCACACGTCCTCGACGCCTTGGTCGCGGCGCGTCCAGTGAGCCCACGCGTCGGCAGGCCGCGGTGAACCGGATATCCGGATGGCTGCTCGACCACCAGCGGGCGGACGGCTGCTGGTGGGACAAGTGGCACGCTTCGCCCTACTACGCGACCTCCTGCTGCGCCGGGGCGCTTACCAGAGCCGGTCGGTCGGACTCGTCGGCCGCGATCGGCCGAGCCGTCGCGTGGGTGCTCGCGACCCAACGCCCGGACGGCTCGTGGGGTCGCTGGGCGGGCACCGCCGAGGAGACCTCGTATTCGATCCAGACCCTGCTGCACTGCGGCGGTTCCGCAGACCCCGGCGTCGTCGCGCGTGCCGTGGCCGACGGGTGCGCGTTCCTGCTCCTGAACGGCAGTCCGGACGATTACCCGCCGCTGTGGCACGATAAGGATCTCTACGCACCGGTCAACGTGATCACGGCGGTCCGTATCGCCGCGCTCCGTCTGGCATCCGCGCGCCCTCTCATCGCCAACCTGATGGACGAGTGACCGGGATGGCAATCGTGCGCAACGTCGACAGGATTTGGTACGCGGCCCGGCCGCTGAGGTTCCTGGACGAGCGCGCACACGACCAGAGCGGGATAGTTCCGCTGACCCCATCCCGTCTGCTGGTCTCGGACCCCGGTGCGCTCGGCCGGATATTCCGGACCGACCGGAGCATGCAGGTGGACGGCACCAGCACCTTGGGGCCGCTGGTCGGGCAAGCGTCGTTGTTGTTCGCCAACGGCCCGAGGCATGAGGCGTACCGCAAGGTCCTCGGTCCTGCCCTGCGTGGCGGGCCGTTGCGCGGGTACCGCGGAATGATCGCCTCGGCCACGGAGGACGCCATCGCGGAGCTGGTCCCGGGGACAGTGTTCAGGCTGCACGACTGGACCAGGGCGCTCACCCTCCGCATCATCGGCCGGATCGTGTTCGGTGAGCTGGGGGACGAGCCGCTGTCGTCGTTCACCCGATGGGTGGAGGGTGCCCTCGGTTCCCGTGCACGCACCCTGTGCTACCGCTACGGGCGTGTGCCATTGCCACTGCCGTCCGCGTGGCACACGTTCCTGGGCCGCAGGAGGCGGCTCGGCGAGGAACTGGTCGCCCGGGCGTACCGGTCGGCCGCCGCGGGCGGGCCGTGCCTCGCCGGTCTGCTCGTCTCGGGTGCCGGACCGCTGGGTCCGCTCGACGACGACGAGCTGCTCGACCAACTGGTGTCGCTGCTGTTCGCGGGACATGAGACGACGGCGTCCTCCATCGCGTGGACGCTGTTCTGGCTGGACCGGCACCCCGCGATCCGGGCCGACGTCGCGAGTGAACTGGCCGCTGCCCGGGGTGACGGTTCGAACGCCGCTGACGTGCCGCTGCTCGACGCGGCGTGCCAGGAGGCACTGAGGCTCACCCCACCGGCCACGGTCGCGGGCAACCGGACGCTCACCGAACCCACCGTGCTGGCCGGCAGACCGATGGCTGCGGGCACCAGGCTCACGCCGTGCGTGTACCTCGCCCATCGCCGCCCCGACCTCTACCCTCACCCGCATCGGTTCGACCCCGATCGGTTCCTCAACCAGCCGCCCTCCAACCAGTACCTGCCCTTCGGCGGCGGCGTCCGCCGGTGTCTCGGCGCCGACCTGGCGACGTTGGAGATGCGCATGATCGTGACCGCGGTGGTGCGCACCCTCCGGTTCCGATGCGTCAATCCGGAACGGGGCGTGCCCCAACTGCGGGGGCCCGCCATGGCACCTCGTGCGGACCTGCGCGTGGAGGTGACGACATGCCTGCGGTGAACACCGGTCAGATCGGCTATTGGCGGGCCATCCGCCGCGTGCACCGACTGGAGTACCCCTTCGCTCTGCACTACTTCTGCCATGCCTCGTTGGGTGCCTGCTTCGCCGTGACCGAACCGGCGGACCTGCTCCGGGCACCGGTACTCGTGACGGTGCTGGCGAACGCGGTCCAGATCCTCTCCCAGGGACCGCTCAACGCCGCTGTGGACGTGGCCGGGGATGCGGTCAACCCGGGCAAGAGTGGTATCGCCGCGGCGGTCCTGAGGTCCGGACCCGCGCACGTGGCGGCCTGGGGGCTCGCGGAGATGACCGTCGCCGTCGCGGCGTGTGCCGCCGTGGCCCTCCACCTGAACCGCCCGATGGTGGTGGTCCCCGTGGTCCTGTCCAGCGCGTTGCACCTGATGTACAACGTGGAACCGGTCAAGCTGAAGCGGCGTGGCATGGCCAACCCCGCCTACTTCGGGCTGACCTTCGCCGTGCTGCCGTTCCTGTCGACGTTCGCCGCGGTGCGGTCGGACTGGCCCGCGTGGACCTGGCCGCTGTGCACGGGCCTGGGGGTGCTGATGATCGGCCGCACGGTGTGGTGGGCCGTCCCGGATCGGGACGCGGACGCGGCCGTGGGGGCGCACACCCCGGCGGTGAACTACGGCGCCCGGCGCGCCTTGCTCGTGGCCTGCGCGCTGACCGCGCTGGGACTGGCCGGTATCGGCTGGGGCCTGTGGTGGGGCCACGGCGCGGTGTGGGCCGTGCTCGGCGTCCTGACCGCCGGGCTGTTCCTGGTCGACGTCCTGCGCCTCACGACCACGACCGCGGATGACCGGCTTCCCGACGAGCGGCGTCTGCGCAAGCGCACGCTGACGATCGTGGTGGTCTCCGATGCCGTGCTCGCGCTGTTGCCCTTTGCCGCCGTCACGGGAGCAGGGTCATGACGACCACCGAACCGCCCGACGTCCTCACCAGAGTGCTGCAACCCGATCTCATCGCCGACCCCTACCCCTACCTGGCATGGGTCCGCGAGCACCACCCGGTACACCGCGCCCCCGCCGGTTTCCACCTGATCACACGGCACGCGGATTGCCGACGGGTGCTGGAGGACGTCGAGTCGTTCCGCGGCCCGCGACCCGACCAGGTCGACGCCCTGTTCCCACTGGCCCGGCGTTACCGCTCGATACGGATGGCGACCCGGACGCTGACGATGAAGAACCCGCCCGAGCACACCCGACTGCGCAGGCTGATCAACCGCGAGTTCACCCCGCGCGGAATCGCGCGACTGCACCGGAACGTGGTGGGGATCTGCGATCGGGCACTGGACGTCGTGACGGAACCGCTGCGCGACGGGGCCGTAGTCGACCTGCACCACGCGGTGTCGCTGGCCGTCCCCACCGAGGTGCTCGCCGACCTGTTCGGGTTCCCGGAGTCGGACAGGGCGTGGTTGTTCGGGCACTTCGAGGCCATCCTGACCTCCTTCGTACCCGGTGCGTCCGAGCGGGCAGTAGCGGCCGCGGAGGCGGCCAACGCCGAGGTGGAACACTACATACGGGACCTCGTCGCCGCGTGCCGGGAGGAACCGGGAAGAGGTTTGCTCGCGACCTGGGCATCGGTGCACGACGACAATCCCGATGAGTTCACTTACGACGAGCTGGTGGCCATGCTGTGGGGCATGATCGCAGGTGGGGTCGCCACCGTGGCGGCCGGGATGAGCAACGCGGTGCTCACCCTGTTGCGCAGCCCGGAGACGTCCGGTTGGCTGCGGGACGGCGAGCACGAGGCTGGTCGGTTCGTCTCCGAGGTGCTGCGCCACCAGTCGCCGTCGTTCGTGTCCGGGACACCACGGTACGCGGTCCGCGACGTCGAACTCTCCGGGGTCACCGTTCCGGCCGGTGCTGAGGTGCGGACCATGTTGAGTTCGGCACACCGCGACCCCGCGGTCTTCCCCGATCCCGACCGGTTCGATCCGACTCGCGACCTTGGTCAAACGCTGGTGTTCGGTCGCGGCATCCACTACTGCCTCGGTGCCCTCCTCGCTCGGATGGAGATCCAAACCCTGCTGCCCGTGCTGCACCACCGCCACCCGGACCTCGCGTTGGTCGGCGAGCCCGTGTGGCGACCAACCCTGCCGGTGCGCTCCTTGCAACGACTGCCCGTGGCCACCGGCTGACTGGTCCGCCGAGTTCCACCTCCAGCGGCGGGTTCTTCCGCTGGAGCAGCTCGACCTCGTTGACGAGCCCTCCGGTGGCTCCGTCGCCGTGTCGAGCAGGGCGGCGAAATAGGGCTGTCGCTCGTGGCAGAACGCGCCGACCAGGGACACGCACGCGCTTTCCGCCGTTGCACGCTAACGGCATCGGCGCCGGTCCCCGGCCACGGTGCGGCAACCGCCCGGACTCGTCAGCGAAGCACAGCCACGTGTCCCGGGCCTTCGCTCTTCTCCCACCTGGTGCCGACTCTTTCTCACCCACCACCAACCCGGGCGAAGGATCAGCAGCGACGGAACCGACAACTGGACAGACCTTGAAGCTCAGAGCGAGGTGATCTCCAGGGTGACGAGCGAGTAGATGCCGCTGACAGTGCCCAGGCCGACGGTGCACAGCAGCACGTCGGTGGCCGGGGCGGTGAGGACCTGGACGGCGGTGCTCCCGGCGAACAGGCCGGAGGTGACCGTGCCGGTGAAGGTGCTGACCAGGACGGCACCTGCGGTGGTGGCGCTGCTGTTGCCGGCGATGGTCGAGGTCTGGCCGGTGTTCCAGGTGATGGTGAGGGTGAAGGACCTGGAGCCCAGCAGATCGAGGCAGGATGCGTCGGAGACGGACCCGGTGGTGGTGCGGGAGCCGGAGGTGATGGCCGGGTTGCTCAGCGACACGCACGGCCCGTACTGCGTCGCGGCGCTGAAGGCGAGGGTCTGCGGCGTCATGGTCAGCGGCGGGTTGTAGGTGATGTTGTTGCTGCTGGGCGGCGTGCACGTCACGTCCAGCACCCCAGCCGAGGCTGTCCCGGCCGGACCCAGTGCGGCCAGCGCCACTGCCGAGACAGCTGTCATCAGGACGGCGACGGCGATGCGCAACGTTTGATCATCATCAGCTCCATCCCGGCGGTACTCGAACCCCGTGTAGGCACGAGCACGTGCCAGGCACCCAGGATGGACCCGGCCGGACGACCCCGACAGGACCGAACGAGCGACCTCGCACAAGCATCCGGCCCCCGCCGTTGCACCGCCGTGTTCCCGGGTGTGACCCAGCCGTGGTTCCTGATCGGTTGGTCGATGGGGAGCGCGTCGACCGGCTCGACTTCGAGCAAGCTCATCGTCACCACGTACTGATCCTCACCTGGTTGTACGGATCCGGGTTACTGGATGATCGCGCGTCTCAGTAGCCCGGAGGACAGCCCACGATGCCGGAGCGATACCCACCCGAGTTCCAGCGCAAGGTGCTCGACCTGGTCGCGTCCGACCGCCGTGTGACCCAGGTCGCGGCGGACTTCGACATCAGCGACCGGATGCCGCGTGCTTACCGACGATTCAGGCGGCTCGGATTGCTCCGGTCGAGCGCATCTCCGTAGTTCTTTGTCATGGTGGAGAGGGCACCTCGTCACCCCGGCGTCCATTCCCGTTCCGACGTCGAGGACCATGCCATGACGGTGTCCGACCTGCCACGCCCGACCACGCTCGCCGAGTGGATCGCCGCGACCATCCCGCCGGGCATCCCGGCGATGGACGCCACGTCGGTCGGAAGTATGCGGTTCCTGTTCTACGGGCGTGCTTCCACCCATGAGCACCAGGATCCGCGCACCTCGCGGGCATGGCAGCTGGATGTCTCGCGCAGGCTCACCGGCGGGCACGGCGCGATTGTGGGGGAGTACTTCGAGGTGGGGTGTTCCCGTCAGGTGCCGTGGCATCTGCGGCCTCGGGCAGGGGCGATGCTGCGGTACATCGCGGCGAACGCGGATCGGGTCGACGCGGTGGTGGTCGGTGAGTACGAGCGTGCGTTCCTCGACGGCGTCCAGGTGCGAGAACTGCGGGCGGTGTTGGAGCGGTACGGGGTGCAGTTGTGGTTGCCGGAGGCCGAAGGGCCGGTGGACTTCGACAATCCCGCGCACGAAGCGCTGCTGGCGCTGCTGGCGAAGCGCTCGCTCACGGAGGTGCTGCGTTCCCGGCACCGGGTTTTCACCGCGATGCGGATGCAGACGGTCGAGCAGGGGCGCTACCTGGGTGGCAGGCCGCCTTACGGCTACCGGCTGGTCGACGCCGGTCCGCATCCGAATCGGGCGTTGGCGCGGCGCGGAGTGCGGCAGCAGCGGCTCGTGCCGAACCCGGCCACCGCTCGCGCCGTGAAGCTGATCTTCGCCTTACGTCTGGCCGGACACAGCGCTGCGGGCATCGCCCGCTACCTCAACGAGCAGGCCGTGCCCAGCCCGTCGAGCGCGGACGCGGAACGCGACCAGGGGCGGGTCGATCCGGGTTGGTCGCTGCGTACGGTGGTAGAGATCCTGGGCAATCCCCGCTACACCGGTCGTCAGGTGTGGAACCGCACGAGTGCCGACCGTGCCACCCGCTCGCCGAGCGGGCGTCGGACCAGTGTCCGTAACGAGCAGCACGTCTGGGCGATCTCGACCCGCATCGCCCACGTGCCGCTGGTGTCCGAGCAGGACTTCGTCACCGCCCAGACCATCCGGGCCGCCAGGAACAGCACCCGGCAGGCCGACGCTGACCGAGGCGAGTGCGTTTACCTGTTGGCGGGCAGGCTGCAGTGCGGGTTGTGCGGGCGGAAGATGGACTCGCATCGTTCCCACGGTCGTGCCGCGTACCGTTGCCGTCACGGTCACACCAGCGCCCGCACCCGACCCGAGGGCGCGCCGGGCAACCTCTATCTGCGCGAGGACCACCTACTGGCACGCATTGCCGCACACCTCACCGCCGTCGGCATCGCCGACAACCCAGACCCGGAGCAGACCGCACGCCTGGTCGACGAACTCGACCTCGTCTTACGCTGCGACGTCGCCGGGGTCGCTTTGCTCGATCGCGGCACCACGGGGCGAGCGCGCACACCACGCAGGCGCCTGGCACCGCAGCCTGTCCATGGCAGGCCCGGGACCGGAGATCATCATGGAAAGGCAGGCGAACAACTCCTGCTGACCTTGAGTGGTGCGACGGCTTCGGCAGCGGATCAGCCCGATGCGCCCGCAGGCCGAGTCGAGGCACCGGCTCACACAACCCGCTCCCCGCACCAGCCTCTCTGGCGACCGATCCGCCCGGCAGCACTCCAGCGTCGGCACCGGCAGACACCCTACGAGCAGCGACCATCAGGTAGGGTCGAAGCAGGGTCGGGAAACACAAAGCCCCACGAGACTCCCAGGTGACCTGGAAATATCTCGCGGGGCAAATTATGTGTCCGATGCCCGAACACGCACCTGTGGGAAGTTTCCCACTCCTCTCGAAGGGGAGTGGCTCATAAGCCCAGCTTAGCAGGGGTTTGAGGCCTCTTCGCAAGAGTGGGGAACTTCCCACCCCAGTTTTCATCCAGTGAAATGACTCGTTCCGGAACCCGTCACAATGGGTCACCACCAGGCGCATCAGATGCCGAATTTCCTCCGAGGTCGATCAGTCAGTCGTCATTCTGCTGAAGGTAGCGGTACCCCACCCATTCCTGTGCTACTCGCCGCCCCGCGACCAAGGTGTCCGCCGCTGTCAGACGGCAGTCCTCCGGTAGCCACGAGGCCAAGGCGGCGGCGGACGGCGCCATGGGTTTCTCCGTGCCCGGTCGATCCCGGCCCACCGAAAGCAGCGCGTGGTAGAGCCGAGCAGCGGGCTGGACCTCGGGGAGCCCCAGTTCCCGTGCGTAGACGGCCGCCTTGGTGGGGATGTCCGCCCTGAGCGACGTGCTGCTCGCCGTCGCCGCCGTGTTCCATCGGCGAGGCCGACGCAGGTGAGCAGGACCGGCTCGATCAACAGGTCAATAGCCACGCCAGCACCACTGGGCGGCATCACTCCCGAGGCGGGGCGGAGGAGTGCTCTCACCGATGCTGAGAACGCTGACGCGTGATCGGGGGTGACGTGCCGCCGTAGGTGGACAGATTGACGCTGGTCAGGGCTGGGTGTATGGGACTTCGCTGCCGGCGGGCTGACCGTACGGGACACCGTAGGCCTGGGGGATCGCTCGGCGGCCACGTCCCGGGATCGGCCGGGGCGGTGGTGGCGCCGTCGAGGCGCGGACGACGAGCTCGACCGGTTGGTCGGCCGCCGGTGGAAGCTCGACGTCCGGCTTCTCGATGACCTGTACCAGCAGCGCGAGGCCCCGCCGCGTGACCTCGTCGAACGGCTGCCGCATGGTGGTGAGCGGGGGAGTGACGTAGGCGGCGAGCGGGATGTCGTCGAACCCGACGACGCTGATGTCCTCGGGCACCCGGCGTCCGGCCTCGAGCAGCGCGCGGATGAGACCGATCGCCATGTCGTCGTTCGCGGCGAACACCGCGGTCACGGTGCCGTCACCGGCCAGTTCCCGGCCCGCCGCGTAGCCGGACGCGGCCGACCAGTCGCCCTCGACGACCGGCGGCTCGTCCGCACTGTGGGCTCGCAGCGCCTCGCGCCAACCGGCGAGACGGTCCCGTGCCGAATACCACCGCTGCGGGCCGGCCAGGTGATGGACGGTCTCATGCCCCAATCCCAGCAGGTGCTCGGTCGCGGCCCGCGCGAACCGACCCGCGCCGACCCTGGCGGTCACCACCTGCGGCGCGGCGAAGTTGGGCGGCGCGCCGAGGACCAGGACCGGCACGTCGACGCTGATGAGGCCGACGCCCTCGTCGATCGGCTCGGAGATGACGACCCCGTCCACGCCCTGGTCCAGCAGCGACGCCAGGGCGCCCGCGATACCGCCCGGGTCGCCCTCGATCGTGGCGGCCACCCGCAGCGTGTAGCCCATCTCCCGGACCGCTCGCTCGATGCCCGCGAGCCACGACACCGGTCCGTATAAGGCGCTGCCCAGCGTCACCACGCCGATCGACCGGGTCCGCCCGGAGGCCAGCGCCCGAGCCGCCTGGTTGCGCCGGTAGCCGAGCTCCTCGGCGGCGTCCAGGACCCGCTGGCGCAGGCCGGGCGAGACATACGGCTCGTCGTTGAGGACCCTGGACACCGTCTTCTGGGAGACGCCGGCCAGCCGCGCGACGTCCACGCTGCGTGGCGTCAAAGGACTTCCGCCAGGCCTCGCCAGTCGCGTCATAGCACCCTCATCGCCGGCCACAGCCCCGTTTGACTGCGCTATCATGTTTACGCAGTCAGACGCTCGCTGTCAAGAGCCCCGAGAGCGCACACCGAAACGCTCGATTCCCCAAGGCCCTGTATGGCGTCCATTCGTCGTAAGCCATAGCATGTGCCGCTTGACACCACGAGTCGACCCTGCTTATCGTTCTGTATCGAACCGGTTCGCGCACAGGATTGCTTACCGACCAATGTCCTGTTTCGCAGGCATGACGCCGGTAACTGGGTTAATAGTCGACTTCTTCGTTTCGGCGGGCCCGGCGGGTAGTGACGAGGGGTCCGGTGATCGGTGTATCCCCGTAGACGCGACACCCGCGAAAGGGATTTCTTGATGCGCCAGAACAGACCTCGCACGCTATCCCAGCGCTTCGCCCGCGCAGCGCTGGCCGGCGCCGTACTCTTCGCGGCCATCGGCACGGTACAACCCGCCGCCGCAGAACAACCCGCCGTCGCGGCACAGTCGGCCGTCACGGCCGCGGCGGCCGCGGCCGCCGGCACCGTCGCGATCGCCTCGGTCGACCTGGCCGGGACGTGGAGCTTCACCCCAGCGGGCCGGGGGACGACGTCGATCACCGTGCCCGGCGGCGGCTGGTACAAGCAGGGCTTCACCGACGTGAACGAGGCGGTGTACTCGCGCACCATCACCGTGCCGGACTCGGGTCAGCCGCAGTCGACGTGGATCGAGTTCGGCGCCGTCAATCACCAGGCGACGCTGTCGGTCGACGGCCGCGTGGTCGCCACCCAGACGACGGCGTTCACCCCGTCGAACTTCGACATCAGCGCATACGCGGCGCCTGGCACCACCCACACGATCACGGTGAACGTGAAGGGCCGCGGAGCGCTGAAGGCGTCCAATGGCCGGTACCTGGTGCCCGACGCCGCCACGTGGTCCGAGGCGATCCCGCAGGGGATCTTCGGGTCCGCGTTCCTGCGGGTGTACCCGGCGGTGTACGTCAGCGACACCTTCGTGCGTACGTCGGTGGCGAACAAGACGTTGAGCTACGACGTGTCGGTGCGTAACACGTCGGGCAGTTCCCGGTCGGTGACGTTGACCGGGTCGCTGTCGTCCACCAATGGAACGGCTTTCAGCTACCCGGAACTGCCCAGCCGTACGGTGACCGTGGCGGCCGGCTCGACCGTGACCGTGACCGTCGGGCCGGTCGCGTGGAACCTCGACAGCACCTCGTACTGGTGGCCCAACGTGCCGTACCGGTCGGGGTACCGGGCGCAGCTGCACGGGCTGACGGTGCATGCGGTCGCCGATGACGGGCGCACCAGCGACGCCACGTACCGGTTCGGGTTCCGGGAGGCCACCCAGAACGGTGACTACTACTACCTCAACGGCGTGCGCGTGAACTTCCGCGGCGACAACCTCCAGGGTGCCGACTACGACCGGGTCAACTACGGCGGCAAGGGCGACGCGTACCACACCCTGCCCGGCTTCCTGCCCCCGTCGCCCGGCAACGGCGGCTGGCCCCAGGCGGTGGACAACTACCAGCGGCTGAACTTCAACGTGGTGCGCATCCACCAAGAGCCCGCGAGCCCGTACATGTTGGATGTCGCCGACGAGATGGGTTTGATGGTCATCGGCGAGGTCGCGATTCGCGGCTCCCAATCCTCGCAGGAGTGGAGGGAGACCGTCGGGCGCAACAACATGATCAACCACGCTCGTGCGCTGGTCCTGCGCGACCGCAACCACCCCGCGGTCATCCGCTGGAGTCAGAACAACGAGCCGAACCAGAGCGGCCAGGATTCCGAACAGTTCGAGAAGGACTTGTACGCGGCGATGAACGGCGCCGACGGCACCCGGCCGATCATCGTCGAGGTGGGCGTCGGCAACAATGTCAGCCTGTATCCCGGGATGACGTACGCCAACTTCGCGGTGATCCCGCACTACGTCGACGGTTTCGGCAGGTACGGGGAGGGCCTGATCACCGTGAATGGGCGGCCCGACGGCGAGGGCGAGTACATCTGGCCGGCATGCAACACCAAGCAGGGCTTCGAGTGGTTTGCCACGGCAACCCTGGCCAAGCGCGGCAAGGGCGCCACCGACCTGCGTCCGTACACGCTGCTGTCAGCTTGGGCCAGCGTCATCCCCGGCGTGCGCACCGGCGACTTCGTCCCGGAGGAGGGCGGTCGCCCTGTCTACGGCGCGGACAACCTCCCGGACCCCTGGAGCAACCCGCAGTTCCAGCGCGTGCAGGCGGCGTTCAACCCGGTGGCCGCGGTCGACCTCCCCTACTGGTCGGCCTCCGGCGTCTCGGACTCCAACGGCACCTTCCCACTGCCGCAGGCCGTGCCCAGCTACGCCCGGAACGCCACGGTCACCCGCAACATCACCGTCTTCAACGACGACTTCGCCGACACTTCGGTGGGCTTCACCTGGACGGCGCGGCTCGACGCGCCGGACGGCGCGGTCGTCGCGTCCGGAAGTACGACCCTGACCGTTCCGCTCGGCTCACGGGTCACCCAGCCGGTGTCCTTCACCACCCCCGCCACCGGCAACCGCGTGTACCTGCAGCTGTCGACCACGAAGTCCGGCAGGACCGTCTTCACCGACGCGGTCGAGTACTTCAACCTCAGCGGAGGCGGCGGAACCGGACCCGCACCGGGGACCTACCGCATCGTCAACCGCAACAGCGGCAAACCCCTCGCCATCGCCGGCAACTCCACCGCCGACGGTGCCAAGGCGATCCAGCAGAGCGGCACCGCCACGTGGACGATCAGCACCACGCAGGACGCCTACACCCTGCGCTACAACGCCTCCGGAAAGGTGCTCGACGTCAACGCCGGCAGCAGCACGGTCGGCCTGCAGCTGCAGCAGTGGTCGGCCAACGGCGGCACCAACCAGATGTGGTACCTGCGGCCCACCGGTGACGGCTACTTCACCATCGTCGCCCGTAACAGCGGACTGATGGCCGACGTGAACGGCGCGTCGACCAGTGACGGGGCTCAGGTCGTGCAGTGGACCAGCAACGGCGGCACCAACCAGCAGTGGCAGTTCGTACCCGCCTGACCAGTGACAGAGGTGAGTGTCAAGCCCGGCCGCTGGTAAACGGGCTGCCGATTGTCGCGCCGACTCGGGGGCAGGGGGTTTCTGCGCCCGAGTCGGCCGCGACCCGATCGCAGTGGGGCAGTAGTCACCGCGGGTCCGGCGTCGATCGGTCGAACGTCCCGACGGCACTGGAGATCAATGACCGTTGGCGGCAATGGCGACGTGCTTCCATTGCTCCCAGGTGTCCAACCGGGACTGGTACAGGCCTGGGATGATCATGGTGGGCATCGTGCCGAAGAAGGCCCGCAGGGGCGGCTGTTCGGCGTCGACGAGGTCCAGCAGGGCCGGTCCGGCGGCGGCCGGGTCACCGGTCAGCTCTGGCGGCGTCTGCTTGCCGCGTTCGACCATGGCCTGACGGATGGGGTCGTACTGGGGCTGCGGATCGGCGCGCACCGCGCTGGAGCCGGACCAGTCGGTGGCGAAGCCGCCGGGCTCGACGAGGGTGACTTTGATGCCGAACGGCGCGACCTCCTGGGCGAGTGATTCGCTCAAGCCCTCCAGGGCCCACTTCGAAGCGTGGTAGCCGCCGAGGTTGGGGAACGCGGCGACGCCGCCGACGGTGGAGATCTGCACGATGTGGCCGCTGCCCTGCTTTCGCAGCAACGGGAGGGCGGCCTGGGTGACGTGCAGGACGCCGAACAGGTTGACCTCGAGCTGGTCGCGCAACTGCTGCTCGGTGATCTCTTCGATGGCGCCGAAGAGGCCGTAGCCGGCGTTGTTGACCACGACGTCGAGGCGTCCGAAGTGAGCACCGGCCCGCTCGACCGTGGCGAAGACGTCGGCGCGGTCGGTGACGTCGAGCTGGAGCGGCAGGACTGCTTCGCCGAACTCGTCGACGAGGTCGTCGACGTCGCCGAGCTCCCGTACGGTCGCGGTCACCTTGTCACCGCGGCCCAGGGCCGCCCTGGCGAACTCCTTGCCGAACCCGCGCCCGGCGCCGGTGATGAACCAGATCTTGGTCATGAATGCCCTCCTCGATGACTGACGTCACCGTACGCCAAATCTGTCACTCGGTGTCAAGCATGGCGCGTGATGTTAGCCTTGGGGGGTGGAGTCACCGTCGCTGCGGGAGCGCACCCGCCTGGCCGTGCGCCAGCAGCTGCTCGACACGGCCCTCGCGCTGTTCCTCAAGCAGGGCTACGAGGCGACGACGGTGGACGAGATCGCCGCGGCGTCCGGCATGTCCAAGCGCAGCTTCTTCCGCTACTTCGGCAGCAAGGAAGACGTGATCCTCGGCAAGCACGAACGCCTGGGGGAACAGTTCGTCGACGCCCTGCGCGCTCGACCGCTCGACGAGCCGCTGTGGACGTCGCTGCGGCGGATGTTCGACGACGTCGTCGACTACATGGGGGATCCGGTGCAGGCCGCTGGCGCGGCGGAGCTTCAGCGGGTGATCAATGGTTCGGCGTCACTGCGCGCGGCGTACCTGGACCGGATGCTCGGGAACCAGTCCCGCATCGCCGACGCCGCCCGCGAACGAGCCCGCGAAGCGGGCCGCGGCTGGGATGACGCGGATCCGGCTCCGCTCGCGCTGGTGGGCGCGGCATTCGCCTGCCTTACCGCGGCGAACGCCTCAGCCGTGGCCGGCGGTGGGTCGTTGCACGAGGCCCTTGACCGGGCCATGGCCGCAGTCGGCCCACTCGCCTGAACCGTGAGCTGGTGAGATGTGAGGCAGGTGCTCAGCCGGCCGTGGAGGTCGGGATCTGCCGCGCCCGAGGGCTTTGACCGGCGCGGCGAGGTCCACTGCCCGCGGGCGTGGCAACCAGATCGGTTGGTCGACGCCGCGGGGTGAGAGCACGTCGAGGTAGTGGTGCGGGGTTCGGGGGCAGAGTGGTGCGCAGATGCCTCACCGCGGGCAGCGGGTGGCCGGGCTCGTCGACCCGGTTGATCACCACCGGTCCGGGCCGTCGGCTCGAGTGAACAGCGGGTAGTCGGTCTGTGGCGCGGCGGAGCCGCTTGAGGGCTTGCCGGGAACCGGAGCCTTTGTCGTCGAGGGGATCGTGTTCCCGTCGATCATCGCAAGGTCGGGCGAACGGCTGCTAACCTCGCCACTAGCACGTGCAAGCGGTCGTGCGGGGAGGGGTGTACGTGAGGGCCGGAGTGGGCAAGCGGGTGACGGCGGCGGACGTCGCGCGGTCCTTGGGGCTGTCCCGGGCCACGGTCGGCTTCGTGCTCAACGGGACGACCGGGCAGCGGATCTCCGAGGCGACCAGGGATCGGGTCCTGGCGGAGGCCGCTCGCCTGGGTTACCGCCCGCACAAGGCCGCCCAGGCGCTGCGCCGAGGAAGCAGCAGGCTGGTACTGCTGGTCATCCCGGACTGGCCGGTGGACTTCAGCGTGAGCAAGTGCGTCGAGGAAGCGTCGCACACACTGGAAGAGGCCGGGTACTCACTCGTCACCCAGACGCACCACCCCGTGGGAACGGCACGCCCGCTCTGGGAGCTGCTCGACCCCGAGGTGGTGGTGGGTTTCGCGCCGTTCACCCCGGAAGAGGTGGCGGCGATGCAGGGCTGTGGCATCACAAAGATCATCCCAGGGCCGGAGCCGCGCCCGTCGCCGCCCGATCCTCTCGGCCTCGACGACGGCCCCCGTCTGCAGGTCGAGCACCTGCACACGCGTGGCCACCAGCGCCTCGGCTTCGCCGCGACGACCGACGCGCGCGTGTCCGGCCTGGTCGCGTCCCGGCTGGGAGCGGCCCGGGAAGCCGCCGCGTCCCTGGGGCTGCCCCCGCTGGTCGTCCGACCCGTCGACGGCGCCCCGGACGCGGCCGGGCAGGCGGTCCAGGATTGGCTTCACGCGAACGTGACGGGCGTCGTCGCGTACAACGACGACAGCGCCGCCATGGTGATCGGCGCCGCCCTTCGCGGGGGCCTCGGCGTGCCCGCAGACCTCGCCGTCATCGGGCACGACGACAACCCGTACACCGCGTTGTTCGTCCCCTCCATCTCCAGCATCCGGATCGACTACGCCGGGCTCGGGCGACACCTGGCAGCGCTGGCGCTCCTGGCGGCCACCGGTCGACCGCTGCTCGACGGCGGTGTCGACGCCGCGACCGCGGTGGTCGCCCGGGAGTCCACGGGGGCCTGACCGACCAGGCGTCGACGACGATCACCCGCAGGCTCCTCGGCCCGTGCACACCTTCGACCTGGTCGAGTTCGATGTCGCTGGTCGCGCTCGATCCATTGATCCACGCCCCATGGCCACGGAGGTGTCGGCGTTCTTGAGGGCGAACGTGCCGCCGAACCCGCAGCATTCGTCCGCCGCGGGCAGCTCCGCCAGGTCGATCCCGCGGACCGCCCGCAGCAGGCGCAGCGGCCGGTCGCCCACGCGCAGCATCCGCGAGGAATGGCAGGTCGGGTGGTAGGTGACGCGGCGAGGAAAGTACGCACCGACGTCCTCGACGCCCAACACGTCGACAAGGAACTCGGACAGCTCGAACACCTTCCCCGACGATGCCGCGAGCCGCTCGTCACCGCCACGCCGAGCCACGATCCCGTGCTGGTGCCGCACCGATCCGGCGCACGAACCCGACGGCGTGACGATCGCGTCATACCGGTCGAACGCCTTGGCGAAGGTGCGCACGACGGTCACGGCTTCATCGGGTGACCGGTGTTGACCATCGGCTGGCCGCAGCACGTCTGGGCTCCCGGGAAACCCACCTCGACCCCGAACCGACGCAACGACCGGAGCACGGACTTGCCGGTCTCGGGGAACAGCGCGTCGTTGACGCAGGTGACCATGAGCGCGACCTTCACGGCACTCTCGTCTCTTCCCACAGTGCGGCCCGCGCCGAAGGGGTGTACCTGCGCACGGGGTGGCTGCTTCGGATCAACGCGCGCATCGTGGCCAGGTCCAGGAGTTCCACACCGAGGGCACGGGCCTGCACGACCACGTTGCCCAGCGCGGTCGCCTCGACCGGGCCCGCCACGACGGGGATCCCGCAGGCGTCCGCAGTCGACTGGCAGAGCAGTTCGTTGCGCGCACCTCCTCCCACGACGTGCACGACCTCGATCGGTCGGCCGGTCAGCTCGGCGGCCTTCCGCACCACCCGCCGGTATTCCAGCGCCAGGCTGTCCAGGACGCACCGCACGAGCTCCGCCCGGGTCACCGGGGGCTCCTGCCCGGTCTGCCGGCACGCGTTCGCAATCCTGGCGGGCATGTCCCCCGGCGGCAGGAACTCCGGCGCGTTGATGTCCACCACCGCGCGCAACGCCGGCACCTCGGCGGCTTGGGCGAGCAGGTTCGGCAGGTCCACCTCCTGCCCGTGGGCGCGCCAGGTCCGCACGCTCTCGGACAACACCCACAGTCCCATCACGTTGCGCAGGAAGCGGATCTTGCCGTCGACTCCCACCTCGTTGGTGAAGTTGGCCGCCCGCGCGGCATCGGACAGGACGGGCGCGTCGAGTTCGACTCCCACCAGCGACCAAGTGCCCGACGAGATGTAGGCGAAGTTCGTGCCCGGTTCCGCGGGCACGCCCACGACCGCCGACGCGGTGTCGTGCGACCCGACCGCGATCACCGGGAGCGTCGGCAGGCCGGACTCGTCCGCGACCTCCGGCAGTACCGGGCCGATCACGTCCCCGGCCGAGCGCAGCGGCGGGAACAGCCCGCGCGGCACACCCACCGCGTCGGCGAGCCCGCCGGCCCAGGCGCGGGCGCGCACGTCGTAGAGCTGGGTCGTCGACGCGTTCGTGTGTTCGGCGCCGATCTGCCCGGTCAGCCAGTAGGCGAGCAGGTCGGGCACCATCAGCATCGTCGCAGCGTGGCGAAGCCGTGGACCCTCGCGCTCGGACACCAGTTGGTACAGCGTGTTGAACGGGAGCCGCTGGAGCCCGGTGGTGGCGTAGAGATCGCGGTCCGGCACCACGCGGCGCACCTGGTCCAGGACGCCGTCGGTCCGGTCGTCCCGGTAGTGCACCGGATTGCCGAGCAACGTCCCGTCCGCGGCGAGCAAACCGTAGTCGACCGCCCAGGAGTCGATGCCGATCGCGTCGAGCGGGGCTTGGGCGTGGGCGGCCCGGAGCCCTTCCAGGGTTTGCGCGTAGAGGCCCAGGACGTCCCAGTGCAGCGTCGACCCCCGGCGGCCGGCCACGCGCACCGGCCCGTTCGGGAACCGGTGCGCTTCCTCCAGCACGAGTCGGCCCTCGCCGACGGTGCCCACCATGACCCGGCCGCTGGTGGCGCCCAGGTCGACGGCGGCGACGCGCACGGTCATCGCAGGAACCCCGCGGCGACGCCCGCGTCCACGGGGATGTGCAGGCCGGTGGTCAGGGCGAGGTCGCCGCCGGTCAGCGCGAAGACCGCGGCAGCGACGTGCTCGGGCAGCACCTCGCGCTTGAGGATGGTGCGCCGGGCGTAGAACTCGCCCAGCTTGTCCTCCGGCACGCCGTACACGGCGGCGCGCTGGGCTCCCCAGCCACTGGCGAAGATCCCGGAGCCCTGGACCACGCCGTCGGGGTTGACGCCGTTGACGCGGATGCCGTGCCCGCCCAGCTCGGCGGCCAGCAGGCGGACCTGGTGGGCCTGGCCGGCCTTCGCGGCGCCGTAGGCGACGTTGTTCGGCCCCGCGAACACCGAGTTCTTCGACGAGATGTAGACGATGTCGCCGCCGATGCCCTGCTCGACCATCGCCTTCGCCGCCGCCCTGGAGACCAGGAACGAGCCCTTGGCCATCACGTCGTGCTGGAGGTCCCAGTCGCGGTCGGTGGTCTCCAGCAGCGGCTTCGAGATCGACAGGCCGGCGTTGTTCACGACCAGGTCGAGCCCGCCGAACGCCAGCACGGTGGCGTCCACGGCCGCTTGCACGGCGTCGGTGTCGGTGACGTCCGCGGTGATCGCGACGGCGTGGTCCGTGGTACCGATCTCGGCGGCTGTCCGGGCCGCTGCCGCCGCGTCGAGGTCGGCGATCGCCACGCAGGCCCCCTCGGCGGCGAGCCTCAAGGCGATGGCCCGGCCGATGCCCGAGCCCGCCCCGGTGACCAGGGCGATCCGTCCGGCGAGGGGTTTCGGCTTCGGCATCCGCTGTAGCTTGGCTTCTTCCAGGGCCCAGTACTCGATGCGGAACTTCTCGCTCTCCGGGATGGGGGCGTAGGTCGATACGGCCTCGGCGCCCCGCATGACGTTGATGGCGTTGAGGTAGAACTCACCGGCCACGCGCGCGGTCTGCTTGTCGCGGCCGAAGGAGAACATGCCGACGCCGGGAACGAGCACGATCGCCGGATCGGCCCCGCGCATCCCAGGGGAGTCCGGCGTGGCGTGCCGCTCGTAGTAGGCGCGGTAGGAGTCGCGGTAGTCCGCGTGGAGCTCCTTGAGCCGCGCGATCACTTCCTCCAGCGGCGCGGTGCCCGGCAGATCCACCACCAGCGGACGGACCTTCGTGCGCAGGAAGTGGTCTGGGCACGAGGTGCCCAGTTCGGCGAGCGGTCCGAGCTTCTCCCGCGAGACGAAGTCGAGCACGGCCTCCGAGTCGGTGTAGTGCCCGACCATCCGCTGGTCGGTCGAGGCGAGTCCGCGGATCACCGGCGCGAGAGCCGCCGCACGAGTCCGGCGGTCGGTCTCGGGCAGGGCTTCGAAGCCGGGCACCACCGCGCCGAACGGTTCCGCGGAACCGCGCTCGGCCAGGAACTCCTCCGCGGTCCGGATGATCTCCAGCGAGTTCCGCTCGCACTCCTCGGACGTGGCGCCCCAGGCGGTGATGCCGTGGCCGCCGAGGATTACGCCGATGGCCTGGGGGTTGGCCGTCTTGACCGCGGCGATGTCCAACCCGAGCTGGAAACCGGGTCGCCGCCAGTCCACCCATACGACGCGGTCGCCGAAGCACTCCTTCGTCAGCGCCGGGCCGTCGGCCGCGGTGGCGAGCGCGATGCCGGAGTCCGGGTGCAGGTGGTCGACGTGGGCCGCGTCGACCAGGCCGTGCATGGCCGTGTCGATCGAGGGAGCCGCGCCACCCCTGCCGTGCAGGCAGTAGTCGAACGCGGCGACCATCTCGTCCTCGCGCTCGACCCCGGGATAGGTGTCGACGAGCGCACGCAGCCGGTCCAGCCGCAGCACCGCCAGTCCTGCCTCGGTCAACGTGCCGAGGTCGCCGCCGGATCCTTTGACCCACAGCAGTTCCGTGGGCGAGCCGGTCACCGGATCGGTCGTGACGCCCTTGGCCGAGGTGTTGCCGCCTGCGTAGTTGGTGTTGCGCGGGTCGGTGCCCAGCGCGTTGCTGCGCGCGACGAGCTGCTCGGGCACGGTCATGGCGGTCACGCTCCCCATCCGGCCTGAGCACCGCCGGCGCGGTCGGCCACGATCTTCCGCTGGTAGCCGCTGCGGTGGTAGGCCGCGACGGGGTCCGGGTCGAGCCCGGCGTCTTCCCGGAATTCGGCCAGCAACGGCCGGACGTCGGTGTTGTAGGCGTCCATCAGCACGGCGTTCGCCTCGAGGACATCACCTGCCCGCTGGGCGGCGCGCAGCGCGTCCCGGTCGACCAGCAGCGCTTTGGCCGTGGCCTCCTGGATGTTCATCACCGACCGGATGATCGCGGGGATCTTCGCCTCGATGTTGTGGCACTGGTCGAGCATGAAAGCGATGCCGGGGCCGAGCGCGTCACCCCGGACGATCTCGTACATGATCCGGAACAGCTGGAACGGGTCCGCGGCGCCGGCCATGAGGTCATCGTCGGCGTAGAAGCGGGAGTTGAAGTCGAACGCGCCGAGCTTCCCGGCCCGCAGCAGGAACGCCACGATGAACTCGATGTTCGTGCCGGGCGCGTGGTGGCCGGTGTCGATGCACACCGTCGCCTTGTCACCCAGCTCGACGCAGTGGGCGTAGGACGTTCCCCAGTCCGGCACGTCCGTGGCGTAGAACGCCGGTTCGAACAGCTTGTACTCCAGCAGGATGCGCTGATCGGGACCGAGCCGGTCGTAAGCCTCCCGCAACGCCGCCGCGAGCCGGTCCTGGCGGTCGCGCAGGTCGTCCTGGCCCGGGTAGTTGATGCCGTCGGAGAACCACAGCTTCAAATCGCGCGAACCCGTCTCGTCCATGATCGACACCGCGTCGACGAGATGGTCCGTGGCCTTGCGGCGGATCCTCGGGTCCGGGTTGGTCACCGAACCCAGCTTGTAGTCCTCGTCCTGGAACACGTTGGTGTTGATCGCGCCGATCCCGATGCCCAGGTCGCGCGCGTACCGGGACAGCGCGGCGTAGTCGTCCACGCGGTCCCATGGGATGTGCAACGCGACGGTCGGGGCCACGCCGGTGAACCGGTGCACCGTCGCCGCGTCGGCGATCTTCTCCTCCGGCGTGCGCGGCACGCCGGGTTGACCGAACACCTTGAACCGGGTGCCCGAGTTCGCGTACGCCCACGAGGGCGTCTCGATGCGCTGCTCGCGCAGAGCCTGTTTCACAGCCGACAGGTCAGGCACGTCGGTCGACCTCCGCAAGAGTTGGAACGTTTCAACGCAATTGATGCTTGCACGTGCTAGTTCAGCGAGATTAGCATCACCGCTCAACGCTCCGCTAGCACGTGCTAACAGCCTGGACCTCGAATATTGGACAACGGAGTCTGCCCATGATCGACAGCCAAGCGTCCGCCGTCCCGTCGCCTCCCGGAACCACCGCGCCCGCGCCGGGCGTCGAGTCACCGAAGGTCTCCGCCGGCTACATCTGGTTGATGGTGCTCGCCCAGTTCGGCGTCTTCATCGCGTTCATCACCCCGCTGGCGATCTCGTTGTCGGTCCGGCTCGCGCAGCTCGCGCCGGGACACGAGGAGTACCTCGGCTACATCACCGGCGTGGGTGCCGCGACGGTCGTCGTCACCGGCCCGATGCTCGGGGTGCTCAGCGACCGCACTCGCAGCCGACTGGGTCGCCGCCGGCCGTTCATGGTCGTCGGCACGCTGGTCGGGATCGTGTCGCTGGTGGTGATGGCGACCGCCCCGAGCGTCTTCGTGCTCGGGCTGGGCTGGGTCCTCGCCCAGCTGGGCTGGGGCCAGGCCCTCGGCGCCCTGACCAATTCGCAGGCCGACCGCCTGCCGGAGTCCCAGCGCGGCAAGGTCGCCGGTCTGGTGGGGTTCGGCACCCTCGTCGCACCGGCCGTCGGCGTCACGCTCGCTGGCGGCTTCGTGGGTGATCCGCTCCTGCTCTTCCTGGTGCCCGGCGCGATCGGCGCCGTTCTGGTGGCGCTGTTCGCCTCCTTGGTGCACGAGCCGGACAGCCGCGGTACGTCCTTCGGGGCTCCGCTGACGATCGGTGCCCTGGCGCGCAAGTACGTGTTCGACCCTCGCCGGTACCCGGACTACTCCTGGGCGTGGATCGGCCGCTTCCTGTTCTACTTCGGGCTGACGCTCAACACGACGTTCGTCGCGTTCTTCCTCGCCTCCCGACTGGGTGTCGGCGTGCAGGAGGTGGCGGGCACCATGGCCGCTCTGTCCGGGCTCGGTGTGCTCGCCACCTCCGCGGGAGCGCTCACCGGCGGGTTCCTCTCCGACCGGCTGCACAGGCGGCGCGCGTTCGTGCTCGCCGCGGGAGCCGTTTTCGCGCTCGGCGCGGTCGTGATGGCGCTCGCGTCGAGCCTGCCGGTGCTGTTCGCCGGGTCGCTGACCACGTCGATCGCGCTGGGCATGTTCTCGGCCGTCGACCAGGCGCTGGTGCTCGACGTCCTGCCGGAGCGGGACAGCGAGGCCGGCCGGTTCATGGGCATCATCGGTTTCGCGACCAGCGTGCCGCAGTCCGTGGCTCCCCTCGTCGCGCCGGTGTTCCTGGCCGTCGGTGCGACCACCACCGAGAAGAACTACGCCTTGCTGTTTTTCGTCGCCGCTGCCTGCACCGTCCTCAGTGGACTCGCGGTGCTGCGCGTCAGGTCCGTTCGCTGAGGAGTTGATCATGTCGCTCACCTGGCAGACCAGGTTCATCACGCCCGCGTCCACGTCCTGGGCGCAGCCCGGCGAGCCCGCCGCCTATTTCCGCCGCGAGTTCACCGTCGACGGGGCTCCCCGCCGCGCGACGCTGCACGTCACCGCGATCGGGGTGGTCGAAGCCCATCTCAACGGCGCCCGCGTGGGCGAGGACGTGCTGACGCCGGGCTGGACGTCCTACCGCCACCGGCTGGCGGTGAGCAGCTACGACGTCACCGACCGGGTCGTGGCCGGGGCCAACGCCCTGGGCGCCGTCGTCGGCGAGGGGTGGGCGATCGGCCGGCTCGGGTACGAGGGCCGGCGCAACCACTACGCCGACCGGCCGGGGCTGTTCCTCCAGCTCGACCTGGAGTACGACGACCGGGTCGACATCGTCGGCACGGACGAGTCGTTCACCGCCGGAACCGGCTCCGTTCTCGCCAACAGCCTCTACGACGGGGAAGAGCACGACGCGCGCCTCGAACCCGTCGGCTGGGACCGCCCCGGCTTCGACGACACCACGTGGGCACCGGTGGAACCCTTCGACTGGGACCTCGCCACTCTCACCACCACTGGGGCGCCGCCGATCCGCAGGACCGGGGAACTCACCCCGATCTCGATCCACCGCAACCGCGCCGGGAACCCGATCGTCGACTTCGGGCAGAACATCTCGGGCCGGGTCAGGCTGACCGTGCGCGGGCCGGCCGGGCAGACCGTGACGCTGCGGCACGCCGAGGTCCTGGTCGACGGCGAACTGAGCACCGAGACCTTGCGCACCGCCGCGTCAACCGACCGGTACACCTCGCGGGGTGGCGACGTCGAGACGTGGGAACCGCGATTCACCTTCCACGGCTTCCGCTACGTCGAGGTCGACGGCTATCCGGGCACGCTGACCGCCGACGACATCACCGCCGTCGTCGTCCACAGCGACATGCCCCGCACCGGCTGGTTCGAGTGCTCCGACGAACGGCTCAACCGACTGCACGCCAACGTCGTGTGGTCCATGCGGGACAACTTCATCGGCATCCCCACCGACTGCCCGCAACGCGACGAACGCCTGGGCTGGACGGGGGACATCAACGCCTTCGGCCCGACCGCGGCCTTCCTCTACGACGTGCGCGGGGTTCTCGGTTCGTGGCTGGCCGACCTCGCCGCCGAACACCGTGCGAAGGGCTACGTCCCCTGGGTGGTTCCCGACGTCCTGTCGACACCGTCGTCCCCCACCGCGCTGTGGAGCGACGTGGCGGTCAGCCTGCCGTGGACCCTCTACACCGAGTACGGCGACGTCGAGATCCTTCGGCGCAGCTACGAGTCCATGTCCGCGTTCATCCGCGACGTCGAGACGCGGCTGAACGAGAACGGTTTGTGGGACAAGGGCTTCCAGTTCGGGGACTGGCTGGACCCGGACGCTCCGATGGACAGCCCGGCCGGGGGGAAGACCGACCGCCACCTCGTGGCCTCGGCCTTCCTGTGCCGCACCACCGCCGAGATCACGAAGACCGCGCGCCTACTGGGCGAGACCGGCGACGTCGAGCACTTCGCGGCACTCGCGGACCGCGTGCGGACCGCCTTCCGCCACGAGTACGTCACCCCGGCCGGCCGCTTGGCCAACGAGTCCGCCACCGCGCTCGCCCTCGCGATCTGCTTCGGCATCCTCGACCAGGAGCAGGAGGTCAGGGCGGGCGGACAGTTGGCGGCGCTGGTCGCCAAGGCCGGCTACCGGATCTCCACCGGCTTCGCCGGGACCCCGTTCGTCACGGAGGCGCTCAGCCGAACCGGCCACCTGGACGCGGCCTACCTCCTGCTGCTGGAGACCGGCTGCCCGTCGTTCCTCTACCCGGTGACGATGGGGGCGACGACGATCTGGGAACGTTGGGACTCGATCCGGCCGGACGGCACGATCAACCCGTCCGGGATGACCTCGCTGAACCACTACGCGCTCGGCGCGGTCGCCGACTGGCTGCACAAGGTCGTCGGCGGCTTGTGCCCCGTCGAACCCGGCTACTCCAGGATGCGCATCGCACCGCGGCCGGGCGGCGATCTCACCCATGCGACCGTCACCCACGACACGGTGCACGGATCCGTGTCCGTCGCGTGGCGCATCAGCGAGAACCAGATGCGCCTCGACGTGCGGATCCCTGAGGGCACTACCGCGACCGTCGTGCTCCCGCTCCACCCGGACGAGCTGGTCGTCGAGATCGAGTCCGGTGCACACAGCTGGCAGTACGACGTCGCGGGCACAGCCCAGGACCGGTACACAATGGACACGCCGCTGCGGACCCTTGCCCAGGACCTCAAGGTGTGGCGGGCCGTCACCGAGGCGTTCGGCAAGCACTTCCCCGGCATTCCCCTCGACGCCTCCGCTCCGGAAGCGGCGAGCATCTCGCTCAACATCGTCCTCGACCACGTGCCCGGTGCATCGTCGGAACTCAAGGACGACCTCACCGCCGCCGTCGTCGGCTCGAAAGGAAACCGGTAATGCCCCATCATGACTCCGTCGACCTCACGTTGGAGCAGAAGGCGTCGCTGCTGTCCGGGCACGACTTCTGGTCCACCAAGGCGATCGACGCCGCCGGCGTGCCGTCCATGCTCTTGGTGGACGGTCCGCACGGTCTCCGCCACCAGGACGCCGCCGTCGACCACCTGGGCGTGCACGCCAGCCGACCGGCCACCTGCTTCCCGACCGCCGCCGCCGTGGGCAGCAGCTGGGACCCCGAGGTGGCCGCGGAGATCGGCGCCGCCATCGGCCGCGAGGCGCGCGCCGTCGGCGTCACCGTCAACCTCGGCCCCGGCGTGAACATCAAGCGGTCACCGCTGTGCGGCCGCAACTTCGAGTACTACTCCGAAGACCCGCTGCTGAGCGGCGTGCTGGGGGCCGCGCACGTGCGTGGTCTCCAGGAGCAGGGCGTGGGTGCCTCCGTCAAGCACTTCGCCGCCAACAACCAGGAGACCGACCGGATGCGGGTCAGCGCGGACGTCGACGAACGCACGCTGCGCGAGATCTACTTCCCGGCGTTCGAGAAGGTCGTCACCGAAGCCCACCCGGCCACGGTCATGTGCTCCTACAACCGCGTCAACGGCGTCCTCGCGTCGCAGAACCGCCGCCTGCTCACCGAGGTCCTGCGCGACGAGTGGGGTTTCGAGGGCGTGGTGGTGTCCGACTGGGGCGCGGTGGCCGACCGGGTCGCGGCGCTCGTCGCCGGCCTGGACCTGGAGATGCCGGGCACCGGCGGTACCACCGATGCCGAGATCGTGGCCGCGGTGCGCAGCGGTGAGCTGGACGAGGCGGTCGTCGATCGGAGCGTGCGACGCGTCGTGGAGCTGTCCAGGAGGGCTGCACCCGCGACAGGCAAGTTCGACGCCGACGCCCACCACTCGCTGGCGAAACGACTCGCCACCGAGTGTGCGGTACTGCTGAAGAACGACCAGGAGACCCTGCCGATCACGCCCGGTGCCACCGTCGCCGTCATCGGGGAGTTCGCCGCCGAGGCGCGCTTCCAAGGTGGCGGCAGCTCGCATGTGAACCCGACCCGCGTCGACACCGCGCTCGACGCGATCCGAGCGTTGAGCACACCCGTCAGCTACGCGCGCGGGCTCGATGACAACGCCGTGGAGACCGCCCGCGAGGCGGAGGTGACGGTCGTCTTCGCCGGGTTGAAGGAGTCCGACGAGTCCGAGGGCTACGACCGCGACACCATCGACCTGCCGTCGGACCAGGTGGACCTGATCCGGGCGGTCGCGGCGGTCAGCCGGCGGACCGTCGTCGTGCTGTCGCACGGCGGGGTCGTCACGCTCGAAGGCTGGCACGACGAGGTCGACGCCATCCTCGACGGCTGGTTGCTCGGCCAGGCCGGCGGCGCCGCCATCGCGGACCTGCTGTTCGGCCTCGCCAACCCCTCCGGCCACCTCGCCGAGACCATCCCGGCCCGCCTGCGGGACAACCCGAGCCACTTCAACTTCCCCGGCGAACAGGGGCACGTCCGCTACGGCGAAGGTGTGCTGGTCGGCTATCGCTACTACGAGACCGCCGAGGTCGGGGTCCGGTACCCGTTCGGTCACGGCCTGTCCTACACCACGTTCGAGACGCGCGACCTTTCCGTCACCACCACCGGCGACGACAGCGCGACGGTCTCGGTGACTGTGACGAACACCGGAGCCGTCGCGGGCAAGCACGTCGTCCAGGTCTACGTCTCCACCAGCGCGGGCCCGGTCCGTCGCCCCGCCCGCGAACTCCGCGCGTTCACCAAGATCGCACTGGAGCCGGGCGGGTCGCGCACGGTCGAGCTGCCGCTCGGCCGCCGCGCCTTCGCCTACTACGACATCAAGCTGAGCCAGTGGGTGGTCGCGCCCGGTGACTACACCATCCAAATCGGACAGAGCGCCGCCGATGTCGTGGCGCAGGAGCGGATCACCCTCGTCGGGGACGTGATCAAGCGCGAGCTGAGCCTGGACTCACCGGTCGAAGAGTGGTTCAGCCACCCGGTGGTCGGCCCGCTCATCACCCGCTCCCTCACCGAGGCCATGACCGAGGAACAGGCGCGGCAGGCCGCGGAGACCTCGTCGGACGCGCTGCGCATGGTCGCTTCACTGCCGATGAGCCAGTTCGCCCACTTCCTGACCCTCAGCGGGGCACACCTGCCCTCCGACGTCCTGGCCGACCTGGTCGAACTCAGCAAGACCGGAACGCACCAGTAGCGAGGAAGTCATGCCCAGCAACGCTTTCCACCAGGTCGTCGACTGGATCCGCGACGCCGCCGAGCCGGCCGACCTGGCCGCCGAGCGCGCCGACATGGCCGATCTCGGCGCGCGCTACCCCGGTGTCCCCGGCGTGGTCGACGAACCTCGGCCCGCCCTGCGTCCCGGTTCCCACCTGATGACCCCGGACCAGCCGCGCGACGACTTGGCGATCATGCTCGTGCACGGCGGCGGGTTCCGCTCCGGCAACGCGACGGTGCTGCGGACGCTCGCCGCGCACCTGGCCTTGGGTACGCGGGCCCGCGTGCTCCTGCCCGAATACCGGCTGGCCCCCGAGAACCGGTACCCGGCCGCGCTCGACGACTGCCTCCACGCCTTCGACCACGCCACGACACTGGCGCCCGACGTGGTGGTGGTCGGCGAATCCGCGGGCGCCAACC
The DNA here is from genome assembly GCF_040295345.1 of Actinosynnema sp. NPDC002837. NCBI lineage: Bacteria > Bacillati > Actinomycetota > Actinomycetes > Pseudonocardiales > Pseudonocardiaceae > Actinosynnema > Actinosynnema sp. NPDC002837. The sequence goes on along the minus strand of NZ_JBEOVG010000006.1, from coordinate 125,771 downwards.
TGGCCGCGGCCGTCCTGCTGCGACGCCGTGAGCAGGCGCGGGCCGGTGTGCTGCTGACGCGGGTGTTCGACCTGCGCGAGGAACGTTTCCACACCGGCAGTTGGGTCGAGCGCGACGAGACCGAGTACGTCCTCAAGGCACATCTCGGACCACAGATGCGGGTCGACTACCTGGGTGACCACCCCGCCGACGACCCACTGGTCTCGCCGGTGCTCGCCGACCTGCGCGGACTGCCACCGCTGCTGATCCAGGCCTCCAGCGCCGAACGCCTGCTCGACGACTCCCTCACCCTGGCCGCCAACGCCGCCCGCGCCGGCGTCCACGTCGAACTCGACGTCTGGCCGCACATGTTCCACGGCTGGCAGATCGCCGCGGGGTTTCTGCCCGAAGCGACCGAGGCGGCGACCCGCATCGCGTCTTTCGTGAACCGCATGGCGGAAGGGATCCACCAGTGACCGCACCCACCCGTTTGCGTGCCGAACACCTGGACAACCCGCTGGGCACCGACGTCGCCGCGCCGCAGTTGTCCTGGTGGCTCCCCGCCGGTTCGACCGAGCAGTCGGCGTACCGGATCCGCACCGGCGACTGGGATTCCGGACGGGTGGACGGCGATCAGCACGTCCTGGTGCGCTACACCGGCCCCGAGCCCGGACACCGGCCCGCACACCTGTTCCGGCGGGACTTCGCGGTAGCACAGCCCGTCGTCAGCGCCCGCCTGTACGCCACAGCACACGGCATCTACGAAGCGTTCCTCAACGGAGAGCGCGTCGGCGACCAAGAGCTGACACCGGGGTACACCGCGTACCGGGACGTGTTGCACGTCCAGATCTACGACGTCACCGACCTGCTCCGCGCGGGCGAGAACACCGTGGGCGCCATCGTGTCCGACGGCTGGTTCCGCGGGCGCACCGGCGCGATGCGAATCCCGAACTCGTTCGGCGACCGCACGGCGCTGCTGTGCCAGTTGCACCTCGTGCACGCGGACGGGTCCACGACCGTGCTGGGTACCGATTCGTCGTGGACGACCACACCGGCGTGGATCACGGCCGATCCGATGGACGGCCAGACAGCGGACCTGCGACAGGCGATGCCGGGCTGGTCCACTCCCGGTTACCGGGATGCCTCGTGGTCCAGGGCCACCGTCGTCAGCGGCGGACTCTACGACGACTTCGCCCGGCTCACCGCCTCGCCGGCCCCACCGGTGCGGCGGATCGAGGAACTGGTACCGGTCTCGGTCACCCGGCTGCCGTCGGGACGGCAGGTCGTCGACCTCGGGCAGAACATCAACGGATGGCTCCGATTGGACGTCTCCCTGGGCGACCACCTCGTGCTGGCCCATGGCGAGGCACTCGGCCCGGATGGCGAACTGACCGTCGACCACCTGCGCGGCGTCGACTGGCAGACCCGCGAACCGCTCTCCGCGGGCCAGGTCGACCAGGTGACCTCCGGCGGCCGGCCGGACGAGGTGTTCGAACCGCGGCACACCACGCACGGTTTCCAGTACGCAAGCGTGGAAGGCGCGTCCCGTCCGCTGACACCCGACGACGTGCGAGGCGTGGTCGTGCACACCGACCTCCGCCGCACCGGCCGGTTCCGGTGCAGCGACGAACGGATCAACAAGCTGTACGAGGCCGCGGTGTGGAGCTTCCGCGAGAACGCCTGTGACATCCCAACCGACTGCCCGCAACGCGAACGGGCCGGCTGGACCGGCGACTAGATGCTGTACGTGCCCACCGCCGCTTTCCTCTACGACGTGGCGGGGTTCTCGGTCAAGTGGCTGCGGGACCTCGCGGTCGACCAGTGGGACGACGGCTGCCTGACCAACTTCGCCCCCGACCCGGGCGGGCGCGCCGTCCAGCACCTGCCGGCCGAGGTCCTGGACCAGTTCGCTGGATTTTCCGGTTGGGGCGACGCGTCGGTGGTCGTGCCGTGGGAGCTGTACCTGGCCTACGACGACCTCGACGTGCTCGACGAGTTCCGCCCGATGATGACCCGCTGGGTCGACTTCGCCGCCGAACGCGCCCGCACCCGAAGCCACCCCAGCCGCACGCTCCGGGCGCCACACCACGAATTCGTGTGGGACGGCGGCTTCCACTGGGGTGAGTGGTGCGAGCCGGACGTCGACGAAGAGGCCTTCCGCACCGCAGACCACGGCGCGGTGGCCACCGCGTACCTGTACCGCTCGGCCTCGCTCGCCAAGGTCTGCGCCCTCACCGGGCACAACCACGACGCCGACCGGTACGCGCTCCTCGCGGCGAGCGCGCTCGACGCCTGGCGCACGGAGTTCATCGCCGCCGATGGCTCGTTGATCCCGAACACCCAGGCCACGTACGTACGGGCACTGGCTTTCGGCTTGGTGCCCGACGATCTGCGCGTGGCCACGCCGGACCTGCTGCCCGTGCTCGCGGACACCGGACACCTGGACGTGGCCTACGAGTTGGTGTTCCAGGACACCGCACCGTCGTGGCTGACCATGATCGACCGCGGCGCGACGACGATCTGGGAGCACTGGGACGGCCTCGACGAGCACGGCACCCCGCACGCCTCCCTCAACCACTACAGCAAGGGTGCGGTCATCTCGTTCCTGCACCGCTACACCGCGGGTATCCGGCTGCGCGAGGATTCCCCGGGGTACGGCCACTTCGAGGTGTGCCCCCAGCCGGGCGGCGGCCTGACCTGGGCAGAGGCCGCATTCGACTCCGTGCACGGGCGCATCGCCACACGTTGGCACATCACGGACGGCCGCTTCCACCTGTCCGTCACCGTCCCGCCCGGCACAACCGCGACCGTGACGATGCCGGACGGCCGAACCCACACCGCCGGCCCCGGCACGCACGTGGACAGCTGCGACATCCGCATGCCGCTCGACACCAGCTCCGTCTCAATGAAGTGAGGTCGTACGTGCGAAACAAGCGGACCCGTGTCTTCCTCACCGGTGCCACGGGCAACTGGGGCCGTGCGGTCCTCGACGAGTTCCGCGAACGGGCCGACCGCGTGGACGTCGTGGCACTGGTCCTGCCCGGCGGGCGGGACACCGAGGTGGTCCGCCGCTACGCGGACATGGAGAACCTCGAGGTCGTCCACGGCGACCTGACCGACTACGACGTGGTCGAACGCTGCGTGCGCGGCGCGGACTTCGTGCTGCACGTCGGCGCGGTGGTGTCGCCGTTCGCAGACGACCGCCCGGAACTGGCACACCGGGTCAACGTGGGCAGCATCCGCAACATCGTCCGTGCCGTGCGCGCCCAACCCGACCCCGGGCGCACCGCGGTCGTCGGCATCGGCTCGGTCGCGCAGACCGGTGACCGCAACCCGCCCCACCACTGGGGTCGCGTCGGCGACCCGTTGCGCGTCTCCCGCTACGACGAGTACGGGCAGACCAAGGTCATCGCGGAGAAGGAACTGGTCGACTCCGGTCTGCCCCGGTGGGTGTGGCTGCGTCAGACCGGCATCTTCCACCCCGGCATGCTCCAGATCCGCGACCCGATCATGACGCACTCCACGCTCGGCGGTGTCATGGAATGGGTGTCGGTCGAGGACGCCGCCCGGCTGCTGGCCAACGTCTGCGGGCCCGACGTGCCCGAGGAGTTCTGGGGTGGTATCTACAACATCGGTGGCGGCGAGGCGTGGCGGCTGACCAACTGGCAGCTCCAGGAGCGCATCAGCGCGGCGCTCGGTGTCGACGATCCGAGGCGCTGGTACGACCGGAACTGGTTCGCCACCCGCAACTTCCACGGCCAGTGGTACACCGACTCCGACCGGCTGGAGGAGCTGGTCCCGTTCCGCGGTGACAGCTTCGACGCCGCCCTCGACCGGGCACTGCGCGCCAACCCCTCGTTGACGATGGCGGGTCGGATACCGACGTGGGTGGTGAAGAACTTCGTCATGAAGCCGCTCACCCGCAAGCCGCGGGGCACGATGGCCTACGTCCGCGCCCGGGACGAGGACGCGATCGCGGCCTACTACGGCTCCCGCAAGGAGTTCGAGGCCATCGGCGGCTGGGACACCTTCCGGCCCGTCGAGCCGGACCGCACGCCCTCCCACCTCGACCACGGCTACGACGAGGACAAGGATCCCGCCCGGTGGACGGCGGTGGACTACCGCGACGCCGCCGCGTTCCGCGGGGGAGAGCTGCTCTCGCCCGACGCGGTGAGAGGTGACATCGCCACCCCGCTGTCGTGGCGGTGCGCGTTCGGCCACGAGTTCACCGGCAGCCCCCGCCTGGTCCTCACCGCGGGGCACTGGTGCCCCGAGTGCGTCAAGGACGTCGCCGGCTACCCGTGCCAGGCCGACCGCAACCCCTTCCTCGCCCAGCTCGAACCCGCGCACGCGCCGCACGACCGGGTATCGGGATGACCCGGACTCCCGCTCAGTGGAACACCGGCCACCGAGCCGGGGCCCCGGCGGCTCTACTGCACTCGTCGCGACACACCACTACCCGGAGGGGTCCATGAACGGCGATGGGCAGTTGACGTTCGTCAAGGTCGTCGTGGACGACCTTGACGCGCAGGCCGGGTTCTACCGCTCCGTCCTCGCGCTGGCGGTCGTGCACCGGCTGTCCGGCGGTGAGGGCGAGGGCCGCTACGAGCAGCTCGTGCTCGCCGGGGCCGGTGCGGGGCCGACCGTGCTGCTGGTGCGCTACCCCGATCGGGCCGTTCCACCGGCCGGCGAGGTCGTGCTCGGCTTCGGTGTCGCCGACGTCGACGAGGTCGTGCGCGCCGCCGTGGCGGCCGGTGGCTCTGTGCGCGTCGAGCCCAGGGCGCTGCCCGGGACCGGGATGCGGGTGGCCGTGGTGACCGATCCGGAGGGTCACGCGCTGGAGCTGGTGCAGGGCTCGTGAGAGCTGTCGCGACGACCACGACGCACGGGAAGAGGACGATGATGTTCGATCTGTCGGGCCACGCGGCCCTGGTCACCGGAGCCGGTCAGAACGCGGGCGCGGGCATCGCCCGCGCCCTGGCCGCACGCGGCGCGGCGGTGGCGGTCAACGACCTGGTCGCGGAGCGGGCCGAGGCGGTCGCGGAGGAGATCGTGGCGGCCGGTGGCACGGCGGTGGGGGTGCCGTTCGACGTCACCGACCGCGAGGCGGTCAAGGAAGCCGTGGCGCGCGCTCGCGAAGGGCTGGGGCGGTCGGTCGACATCATGGTGCACAACGCCGGCATCGCCGCCGACTTCGGACAGGGGCACTTCCGCACCCTCGACCCGAGCCGGTGGCGCGCGCCGATCGAGATCAACCTGTTCGGCGCGATGAACTGCGTCTCGGCGGTCGTGGACGACATGTGCGAGGCCGGTTGGGGGCGCATCGTGCAGATCTCCTCCGGCGCCGCCCGCACGGGCTCCGACCAGGGCCTGTCGCTCTACGGAGCGGGCAAGAGCGGGGTGGAGGGCTTCATGCGGCACCTGTCGCAGGAGCTGGCGCCCTCCGGTGTCACGGTCAACACGCTGGCCCTGGGGCTGCAGACCAACGCCGCCGGGGCGGCCACCGAGGTGTTCGCGCAGAAGATCCCCACCCGCCGGCTGGGTACGCCCGAGGACGTCGGCGCTGCCGTGGTCTACCTGGCCTCGGAGGAGGCGTCCTGGCTGACGGGGCAGATCCTCGACCTCAACGGCGGCAGCGTCACGTCCTGACCGGTGGGGTGGGCGGAGCCGGTGCGCCGTCGCCCGCCCACCCGGCCGCGCACCGTACGGTGGTGCGGATCGTGAGGAGTGCCCATGCCCGCCAACAGCAACGCCGGCGCCGCGGACCAGGCCGTGTCGCGCGTGGTCGACGGCATCAAGCGGATGATCGTCTCGGGTGACCTGCTGCCGGGTCAGCAGATCCGACAGGAGCGGATGGCCGCCGTGCTCGGGGTGAGCCGGCTACCGGTGCGCGAGGGCCTGCGGCAGTTGGTCGCCGACGGGCTGGTGGCGCACGAGCACAACGTGGGCTTCGCGGTGGCGCGGTTGAGCCGCCCGGAGTTCGACCAGGTGTACCTGATGCGGCGGCTGCTGGAGACCGAGGTGATCCGCAGCCTGCCGCGGCCGGACGCCGGGCAGCTGGACCGGATCGGGTCGCTCGCCGAGGACGTCGAACGGGCCGCCGCCGAGCTGGACCTGCCCCGGATGCGGGAGGCCAACAGCGCCTTCCACCAGGCGATCTTCGGGTTGAGCGGGCTGAACCTGGTGGTCGCCGAGATCAACCGCATCTGGACGCGGGCTCTGCCCTACCACGCGGTGTACCTCTACGACGAGGGCGCCCGCACCCGCATCCTCGCCGAGCACCGGGACATGCTGGCCGCGTTGGGCTCGGGCGACCTGGAACGCCTGGTCGAGCTGATGGACACCCACCGCGAGGGCTCGGAGGCGCAGCTGTCGTTGATGTTTCGAGCCGGTGCGGCACCCCGACCGTCGGCCGGGTGAAGCGTCCACTCAGCGGAACGTCAGATACAGGATTGGATCCAATTTTCTAGTCTGGCCTGGACCCCCGAGAGAGGAGTCCGGGTGACAGCCACGATCGACCTCGCCGCCCACCGCCCCGGCGCCGCGGAGCTTCAACTCCGGGACGAGGTACGGCAGTTTCTCGACGACCAGCGCGCCGCCGGGGTGTTCCGGCCGCGCAGCGACGCCTGGATGTCCGCCGCCGACCCGACCTTCAGCAGGCGGCTCGGCGCGCGCGGCTGGCTGGGCATGACCCTGCCCGCCCGCTACGGCGGCCACGACCGCTCCCCGCTGGAGCGCTTCGCGGTGGTCGAGGAACTGCTGGCGGCGGGCGCGCCGGTCGCCGCGCACTGGATCGCCGACCGCCAGATGGCCCCCTCCATCCTGCGCAACGGCACCGAGGAGCAGCGGCTCCGGTACCTGCCGGGCATCGCCCGCGGCGAGTGCTTCTTCGCCATCGGCATGAGCGAGCCGGACGCGGGTTCCGACCTGGCCGCCGTGCGCACTCGCGCCCGCGAGGTGGACGGCGGCTGGGAGATCACCGGCACCAAGCTGTGGACCACCGGCGCGCACTTCGCCCACGCGATCGTGCTGCTCGCCCGCACCGACGGCGCACCCGGCGACCGGCACGCCGGCCTGTCGCAGTTCGTGGTGGACCTGCGGCACCCGGCGGTGCACGTCCGGCCGATCACGACGATCGACGGCGAGCACCACTTCAACGAGGTCGTCCTCGACCACGCCGTCGTCCCGGCCGGCGCGCTGCTGGGCGTGCGGGGCGCGGGCTGGCGGCAGGTCGTCGCGGAGCTGGCGCACGAGCGTTCCGGGCCCGAGCGGTTCCTCAGCACCGCGCCGCTGCTCCAGGCGTGGGCGTCGAGGCTGCGCGGGACGACCGACCCGGTGGCCGCCCGCGAGGTCGGGAGGCTCACCGCCCGCGCCTGGACGCTGCGGCAGCTCTCGCTGGCCGTGGCCGCGGCGCTGGCGGCGGGCCGATCCCCCGAGGTGGCGGCGGCCCTGGTCAAGGACCTCGGCTCGCGCTTCGAGGGTGACGTCGTGGAGACCGTGCGGCGAGTGGCGGGCGTCGAACCCCGACCGGGTGCCGACGGACTCGCGGGGCTGCTCGCCGAGGCGATCCCGCACACCCCGGCGTTCACCCTGCGCGGCGGCACGAACGAGATCCTGCGGTCCGTCGTGGCCCGCGGTTTGGGGGTCCGGTGAACGACGAGCTGCACGAGGAGATCCGCGCCGCCGTCGGCGCGATCCTCAAGGGACGCACGACGAGCGGTTTCGACGGCGCGCTGTGGAAGGACCTGGCCGACACCGGCTTCCACCTGCTGGGCGTGCCTGAGGAGGTCGGCGGCAGCGGCGGGGGACTGCGCGACCTCGCGGTCGTGGTCGACCTCGTCGCCTTCCACACCGCCGGGGCGCCGATCGCCGAGTCGGCGTTCCTGGCCGGGTGGCTGCTGGCCCGCGCCGGCCTGGACGTGCCCGACGGTCTGGTCGTGGCCTCACTCGACGAGATCGAGGCGCACCGGCGCGGCGGTCCGCTGCTGCTGTCGGGTCGGGCGGCCGTGCCGTGGGCGCGGCACGCCGACCACGTCGTCACCCTCGCCCGGGACGGTGACGACCTGTTCGTGGCCGTGGTGCCGGTCGGCGAGGTCGAGCAGGCGGAGAACCTCGCCGGGGAACCGCGTGACACCGCAGTGCTCGACGACGTCGAGGCCGTCGCCTCCGCACCGGTCGGGATCGACGCCGACGAGCTGCGGCTGAGAGGGGCGCTGGCGCGGTCGGTGCAGCTGGCGGGCGCGGCACGCGCGGTGTTGGAGTCCACCCGGCGGTACGTCGCGGAACGCGAGCAGTTCGGCCGCCCGCTGGCCCGCTTCCAGGCCGTGCAGCAGCACCTGGCCGCGCTCGCGGCGGAGGTCACCGCCATGCGGATCAGCGCCGACGCCGCTCTGCTCGCGGTCGAGGCGCACGACCGGGCCGAGGTCGCCGTGGCCGCCGCCAAGGCCACCGCGTCGGCCGGGGCGCACGTCGTGGCCACGATTGGGCACCAGCTGCACGGTGCGCTCGGCTACTCCGCCGAGCACCACCTCGGTGCGGCGACCGCGCGGCTGTGGTCGTGGCGCGAGGAGTTCGGCAACGAGGCCCACTGGCAGGACCGGCTGGCCGCCGCGGCGGCGGGGGAAGGTTCGTGGTGGTCGACGGTCAGTGGGGGCGCCCGATGAGCGGGGGAGCGCTGCGCGGCCTGAAGGTGCTGGACCTGAGCCGGGTGCTGGCCGGGCCGCTGTGCACGCAGATGCTCGCCGACCACGGTGCCGAGGTGGTCAAGGTCGAACCCCCGGCGGGCGACGAGACCCGCCGCTGGGGACCGCCGTTCGTGGACGAAGAGCAGACCACCAGCGCCTACTACCAGGGGCTCAACCGCAACAAGGCCAACATCGTGCTCGACCTCAAGGTCGGGCGGGCCCGCGAGGTGGTGCTTGACCTGATCGCCGGCGCGGACGTGGTCGTGGAGAACTTCAAGGCCGGGACCATGGACCGCTGGGGCCTGGGCTACGAGTCGCGGCTGGCCGCGCGGTTCCCGCGCCTGGTGTACTGCCGCATCACCGGCTATGGAGTGGACGGCCCGCTGGGAGGGGAACCGGGCTACGACGCGGTGCTCCAGGCTCACGGCGGGCTGATGAGCGTCAACGGCGAACCGGACGGCGACCCGCTGCGCGTCGGTGTGCCGATCGTGGACATCACCGCCGCGCACCAGGCGTTCGCCGGTGTCCTGCTGGCCCTGACCGAACGGGCGGTCAGCGGTCGCGGGCAGCTGGTGGACATCACGCTGATCGACGCCGTGGTGTCGCTGATGCACCCGCACTCCGCCGCCCACCTGACCTCCGGGGCGGTGCCGGCCCGCACGGGGGCCGCGCACCCGACCGTCGCGCCGTACCAGGTGTTCCGCACCGCGCGCGGCGGCAGCCTGTTCGTGGCTGCGGCCAGCGATGCCCACTTCGCCGCGCTCACCGACGTGCTGGGGCGGCCCGACCTGGTCGGTGACGCGCGGTTCCTGCGCAACCGGGACCGGGTCGAGCACCGCGCCGAGCTGCTGGCCCTGCTCGAACCGCTGTTCCGCGCGCGGGAGTCCGGCGAGCTGGCCGAGGCGCTGCGGGCGCGCGGGGTGCCCGCGAGCCCGGTCAACGACGTCGCCGCCGCGTTGGCCGCGCCGCAGGTGCGCCACCGGGGGATGGTGGTCTCCGACGGTGACTACCGGGGGATCGGCGTGCCGATCAAGCTCGGCCGCTCCACCTCGGTGCCGCCCCGCGCCCCCGCCGCCCGGGGAGCGGACACGGAACGCGTCCTGGCCGCCCTCGGCTACGGGGCCGACGACCTCGCGGCGCTGCGCGAGTGCGGGGCGTTCGGCTGAGTGGTCATCGCACGGCCGCGCCTGCCAGCACCATCCGCAGCGCATCGCGCAGCAGCGCGTCCAGGTCCTCGTCGGAGCCGGACGTGATCCAGTGCTCGAAGACGTGCCGGGTGGCGTGCACGACCAGGTAGGCGGGCAGGGTGCGGTGCAGCGGGTGCCCGCCCGCCGGCAGGCGCCGGTCCAGGTACCCCGCGATCACCTCGCACAGCTCCGCGTCGGCCTCCTGCCAGCGCAGCCGGTACTCCGGGGTGGTCACCATCAGCGTGAGGAAGCGCCGGTCGAACTCGCTGATCCGGCCGCCGGGCATGGCGGCGGTCCAGGCCGCGACGAGCGCCTCGACCGGATCGGCGGTGTCCGGGACGTCCCGCAGGGCGTTCGCGACGGCCTCGGCGGTGGCCCGGAACAACGGGCGCACCACGTCCTCCTTGACCGGGAAGTGGCGGTGGAAGGTGCGCGGGGAGACGCCGGCGGCCTCGGCGATGCGCTCGACCTTCGCCGAGGTGTCGCCGTCGGCCACGAAGATCTCCATCGCGGTGCGGGCGATCGCGGCGCGCAGCTCCTCGGCACGCCGCTCGGTCAGCGTCGGGCGCTCACCCTTGGCCAAGACGGCACCTCTTCGGAAGCCCGGCACCTGCGAGAACAGGAGTGGATGCAGGATCGTATGCGGAAAGTGGACACGATTTGTTTACACGATGACCGGGTGCGGCTAGGCTCACACCTGTCAGTTTCTGCCACATCGGCAGATTGTGCAAGAAGGCGATGTCGCCGGGAGGTGCCGATGACGACGGCCCGGAGCAACGACGCGCCCACCGCGATGATCGACCGGGTGGCCTCCCTGCTCCAAGTCTTCGACGGCGGCCACCGGCTCACCCTGGCCGAGGTCTCCCGGCGCGCGGGCCTGCCCCGCTCGTCGGCGCACCGCATCCTGGGCCGCCTGGTCGACCTCGGCTGGATCGAGCGCCGGGGCTTCGAGTACGCGTTGGGCATCCGCATGTTCGAGCTGGGCTCCCAGGTCGTGCGCCGCGACGGCGTGCACCAGGCCGCCCTGCCCCACATGCACGCCCTGCACCGCTCGACCGGGTTGACCGTCCACCTCAGCGCCCTGCAGTCGGGGGACGTGCTGCACCTGGAACGCATCGGCGGCTGGCCGGAGAAGGGCGAGGGTTGGCGGTTGGGCGCCCGGCAACCCGCCGTGCACTCGGCTGCGGGCCTCGCCCTGCTCGCCCAGCTCGACGACGCCGACTGGCCCGCCCTGACCTACCCCGCACCCGCCACACCCGGCGGGGTCCGCACCGAAGCCGACCTGCGCCGCGAGATTGATCGGGTACGTGATCGCGATGGCGTCGCGGTGGACGTCGAGGGCTGCTCCGCCGGCGTCACAGCGGTCGCCGCGGCCATCGGCCCGGCCGAGGACGGGCTGTCCGCGGCCCTGTCGCTGTGCGGACCCGCGACCGCCGTTCCCGTCGACCGGGCCGTCGCCGCCGTGCGTCGGGCCGCCACCGACATCTGGTACGCGGCCTCCGGCGTGACCCGCCTGCGCGGGCGGTCCACCCGTCCCGTCCACGCGGTCCTGCCGCTCGCCGACGCGTTGACCGCCGTCGCCCGCGGTTGATCGCTCACCCTTCGCTTCGCTCCACCACCACGAGGAACCGGTGTCCCGATGACCGTGATCGCCCACGACCAGCCCACCTACGTCGTCTCGCCCATGACCGGCGTCGACCCGGACGCCCTGGCCGCCGCGGTCGACGCCGCCGAGCCCGGAGCCCTGCTCGCCGCCCTGGTGCACCTGACCGGGGACACCGCGCTCGTCGACGAGTTCGAGGCCGAGCTCGGCAGGTACCGCGCCGCGGCCGGAGCGGCGTGGTTGGGCCAGTACCCGGAGGAGATCGCCGCCGAGGTCCGCGACCGGGCCCGCCGTCTGCTGGGCACCTCGCTCGTGCCGCGCCTGGGCGTTCCCGACGACGAGCTGTTCCGCCGGATCGCCGGGGTGTGCGCCAACGACACCGTCGACGCCGAGTACGTGGCCCACCTGCGCGAGCAGGCCGGGTTCGAACCCGCCCGCCGCGTGGTGCCGACGACCCGCCGCCCGCCGGAGGACTTCACCGTCGCCGTCATCGGCTCGGGCATGATCGGCCTCAACGCCGCGATCAAACTCGGCGAGGCCGGTTTCCGCTACCACGTGTTCGAGAAGAGCGACGACCTCGGCGGCACGTGGTCGCGCAACACCTACCCCGGCGCGGCGGTCGACACCCCCAGCCACTTCTACTCGTACTCGTTCGAGCTGAACCCGACCTGGTCGAAGTACTACCCGACCGGGTCCGAGTACCTGGAGTACCTGCGCGGCGTGGCCCGCAAGTACGACCTGCACCGCAACATCTCCTTCTCCGCCGAAGTGCTCGGCTGCACCTGGGACGAGGCCGACCAGGCGTGGACGCTCACCGTGCGCGGAGCGGACGGCGCGACGCGCACCCACCGCGCCAACGCGGTGGTCACCGCCACCGGCGTGCTCAACGCCGCCTCGATCCCCGACGTCCCCGGCGCGGAGACCTTCCGCGGTCAGACCATGCACACCGCCCAGTGGCGGCCCGAGGTCGACCTGACCGGTAAGAAGGTCGTCGTCCTCGGCGCCGGCTGCACCTCCGTGCAAGTCGTGGCCGCCGTCGTGGACCAGGTGGAGGCGTTGCACGTCGTGGCGCGCCAGCCCCACTGGGTCATCCCCGAGCGCGCTGTCGCCGCCGACGTCCCCGACGGCGCGCGGTGGGCGCTGGAGAACATCCCCTACTACCACCAGTGGTTCCGGCTCAAGTCCTACTGGTGGGCCGCCGACAAGGGTTGGCCGATCGCCCGCATCGACGAGGACTGGTACGCCACCCACGTCTCGGCGTCGCCGGCCAACGACGCGGTCATGCAGGTCTGCCTGGACCACCTGGGCCGCTCCTTCGCCGACCGCCCGGACCTCAAGGAGAAGCTGACCCCGGACTTCCCGCCGTTCGCCAAGCGCATCGTCAAGGACCCCGGCTTCTTCGAGGCGGTCAAGCGCGAGCACGTCACCGTGCACCGCGCCGCGTTCCGCGAGATCCGCCCCGACGGCGTGGTCACCACCGAGGGCGAGTTCATCGAGGCCGACGTCATCATCTGGGCCACGGGCTTCAAGCTGGAGTACCTGGGTTTCCTCGACGTCGTCGGCCGCGACGGGCTGAAGCTGTCCGAAGCGTGGGCCGACCAGGACCCGCGCGCCTACCTGGGCATCACCGTCCCGGGCTTCCCCAACCTCTTCGTCACCGCCGGCCCCAACGCCGCTCCCAACCACGGCGGCGGGCACAACATCACCAGCGAAGAGCATGTCCACTATGTCGTGGAGAGCCTGCAGTACCTGGTGGAGAACGACCTCACCGCGATGGAGCCGACCCGCGAGGCCACCGACGACTACAACCGCCGCGTGGACGAGTCGCTGGACAAGACCGTGTGGCAGCACGGCGGCACCGCCAACGGCTACTACCGCAACAAGAACGGACGCGCGTGGGTGACCTGCCCGTGGCGACTGGTCGACTACTGGACCATGCTGCGCGCCCCCGAGCCGCGGGACTACGCGTTCACCCCCACCGCGAGGGCCTGACGTGCCCGGGGCGTCGCCGGTGTCCGGCGACGCCCCGTTCTCACTCGCCGCGGAACACCGGCGCGCGGCGTTCCAGGCTCGCCGCGATGCCCTCGGCGCAGTCGGCGGTCTGCCACAGCCGGGCCTGCTCGGCTAGTTCGTGCTCCAACGCCTGACGGACGCGCTCGGGCAGGTCGGCCCGCAGCGTCGCCCGGATCGACCGCACCGCCAGCGGCGCCGCCGCCGCGATCTCCCGAGCCCACGCCAGCGCGGTCTCACGCACCCGGCCGGGTTCGGCGAGCCGGTCGGCCAGTCCGATGCGGACGGCCTCCTCACCGGCGACCCGCCGCCCGGTCAGCAGCAGATCGGTCGCAACCCGGCGGCCCACCAGGTCCGGCAGCGTCACGCTCAGGCCGAAGCCCTGGTGGAAGCCCAGCAGCGCGAAGTTGGCCACGAACCGCGACGACGGCTCGGCGACCCTGAAGTCCGCCGCGCACGCCAAGCCCAAGCCGCCGCCCACCGCCGCGCCCTGCACCGCGGCGATGGTCGGCGTGCGCACGTCGAACAGTTGCGCGGCCCGGCGGTACAGGCGTTCGGACACCGCGACCCGGTCCCGGTCGAAGCCCCCGCCGTCGCCGAAGTCCGCGCCCGCGCAGAAGTGCTTGCCCTGCGAGGCCAGCACGATCACCCGACAGGCGGGGTCGTCGTCGAGGGCGAGAGCCGCATCGACGATCCCGCCGATGAGCCGTTCGTCGAAGTAGTTGGCGGGTGGGCGCCGCATCTCCAGCAGCGCGATGCCGTCCCGCACGGACACCGACAGGTCGAGGTGGCCGTCGTCAGCAGAAGTCGTCACGCCCCGGAGGCTGCCGCACGGCGGTGGTACACGAGCCCGCTGTCCCGCTCACCGGGACGAGCGCCGCCGGGGCTGCCTGCGCGAGGCCACCATCACCACCCCGACATCGAGAGCGACGAGGAGAACCGGTGAGCACCGACCACAAGAGCACCGCCGACGACACGATGCGCATCGTCACCCTCCTCAACCAGTTCGGCCGCATGGCCGACGAGAACACGATCCCCGAGATCGGCGCCCTGTGCACCGAGGACGTGGAGTGGTGGATGCCCGAGGCGACGTGGCAGGGGCGCGAGGACGTGCTGAAAGGGCTGGAGTCGATGCGCGAGCTGGGGTACGCGGGTCCCGCCTCCCGCAACCGGCACGTCATCACCAACCACGAGGTCCACGTGGACGGCGACCGCGCCGCGGCGCACTCCTACTTCCAGCTCCTGTCCGGCGGCACGCCGTCGAGCATCCTCGCCGTCGGCTCCTACACCGACGAACTGCGGCGTGGCGACGAGGGCCGCTGGCTGCTCGCCCGTCGTCAGGTGACCTCCTGACCCGTCCACTGACCGGAACACCGAAGCCCCGCGCGGACGCCGGTTCCCTAGTCTCGTGCGACCCCGGGCCCGACTCCGCCGTTCGCCGCCGCACGAGGAGACCCATGACCGTCCCGCACGACGACCCACGCATCCACGCCGCGCTCGACCGCGCGCTGGAGCTGGGGGAGACCGGCATCGCCGTCGCCGCCTACCACCGCGGCGAGCTGATCGTCGACGCCGTCGCCGGGCTCGCCGACGCCGAGCGCGGTATCCCCGCCGACCGCCGCACGCTGTTCCCGGTGTTCTCGGTGACCAAGGGCGTCACCGCGCTCGCCGTGCACCTGCAGGCCGAGCGCGGCCTGCTCGACCTGGACGCGCCGATCGCCCGGTACTGGCCGGAGTTCGCCGTCAACGGCAAGGGCGCCACCACGGTCGAGCAGGCGCTGTCGCACCGGGCGGGCATCCCGCAGATGCCCGACGGGGTCACGCCGGAGCTGATGGCCGACTGGGACTGGGTGGTTGAACGCGTCGCCGCGTCCACCCCGCTGTTCGAACCCGGCACGGCCAACGCCTACCACGTGCTGGTGTGGGGCTGGATCCTCGGCGAGGTCGTGCGCCGCACCGACCCCGCCCGTCGGCCGTTCGACGCGTTCGTCCGCGAGGAGATCTGCGCACCGCTCGGCGTCACCGACTTCCACCTCGGCGTGCCCGACGCGGACCTGCCCCGGGTCGCCACCCTCTACGGCGGCAACACCCTCGCCATCGTCGACGAGCACAACATCAGCCCGCCCGCCGTGTTCCCCGGATCGGACGTGCACAACCAGCGCGTCGTGCAGCAGGCCGTCGACCCCGGTGCCGGGGCCATCGCCACCGCGCCCTCCGTGGCCCGGATCTTCGCCCTGCTGGCAGAAGGCGGCGAACTCGACGGCGTGCGGCTGCTGTCCCGTGAACGGGCCGCGTCCCTGACCCGACCGCGGCAGGACGCGCACGACCCGGACCGGGTGCTGACCATCCCGGTGTGGTTCGGCACGGCCGGCTACTGGCTCGGCGGCGAGCCGGGGGCGTCCGACCCGCTGGTGGGCGGGCACCGCGAGATCGTCTACAGCCCCGGTGCGGGCGGGTCGACCGCCTGGGCCGACCTGCGCGACCGCATCGCCGTGGCGATCTGCCACAACAACATGGACACCCCGGCGGTCACCGATCCGGAGACGACGTTCGCACCTGTCGTCCGCGCGGTCCGCGAGATCGTCGCCGACCGCGAGGAGAACACCCGATGAGCGACGCGAAGGCCCTGTTCGGCGGCGGTGTCGCCGTCATCACCGGCGCGGGTGCCGGCATCGGTGCGGGCCTCGCCCGCCACGCCGCGCTGGAGCTGGGCATGACCGTCGTGCTCGCCGACGTCGACACCGCCGCCATCGCGGCCCTGCGCGCCGAACTGGAGGCGGCCGGTGCCCGCGCGGTCGATGTCGCCTGCGACGTGCGCGACCCGGGGGCACTCGAACGGCTCGCCGAACGCACCGCGACCGAGGTCGGCCCGGTCCGACTGCTGGTCAACAACGCCGGCGTCGAGCAGTTCGGCTACCTGTGGGACACCCCGGTCGCCAACTGGGAGCGTCTGGTCTCGATCAACGTCAATGGTGTCTTCCACGGCATCCGCGCGTTCCTTCCGCGCATGCTCGCCGAGCCGGGCCGGTCGTGGGTGTGGAACCTGTCCTCGATCGGCGGGGTCGGCGCCGCACCCCTGCAAGCTCCCTACATCATGAGCAAGCACGCCGTGCTCGCGCTCACCGAGTGCCTGCACCAGGAGGTCGAGCTGGCCGGGCACGCCGGTCACGTCCACGTCCAGGCGGTCCTGCCGGGCGCGGTGTCCTCGAACATCTTCGAGTCCGCGGGCGCGGTGGAGGACGGCGACACCGCGGCGGCCGAGGAGCACCGCGAGGCCATGCTCAAGGTCAAGGCGCAGGCGATGGACCCGCTCGACGCCGCCCGCGTGTTCTTCGACCAGGCGGCGGCCGGTGAGTTCTACCTGACCTCGCAGCCCTTCGTCGTCGACGCCATGGCCGCCCGCGCCGACACCCTGGCCCACCGCCGTGCCCCGGTCCTGCTCCAGGGCGAGTTCACCGTCCCGGCGGAGTGAGGGGTGAGGTCATGACCGCGTTCCCGCTGGATCCCGACGCCGCGGCCATCGCCGCGGCCGTGGCCGACGTCCCGCCCATGCGCGAGCGGGGCATCGAGGCCGTCCGCGCGTCCCTGGAGGCCGCGCCCCACCCGCCGGACCTGCCCGTCATGGTCGTCACCGAGGACCGACTGGCCCTCGGTCCGCATGGTGACATCCCGCTGCGCGTGCACCGCCCCACCACCGAAAACGGCGCGCCGGTGATCGTGTACTTCCACGGCGGCGGCATGTGCATGGGCTCCAACCACTCCTTCGAACCGGTGGCCCGCAACCTGGCCCACCACAGCGGCGCGGTGGTCGTGGCGGTCGAGTACCGCCTGGCACCGGAGGCCCCGCCGCCCGCGCAGTTCGACGATGCCTGGGCCGCCACCGCGTGGGTCGCCGAGAACGCCGACGACCTAGGCGTGGACCCGGCGCGACTGGCGGTGGTCGGCGACAGCGCGGGCGGCACCCTGGCCGCGGCCGTCGCACTGGCGGCCCGCGACCGCGGTGGACCCGCCATCGCCTGCCAGGTGCTGATCTACCCCGGCGTGGACCGCGACCTGGCCGCCACGTCGATCACCCGCTACGCCGACGCCCCGATCCTGAGCCGCGACGACGTGCTCTACCTCAACGGGTTGGCCGACGCCGGGCAGGGCGTGCCCGACAGCCCCTACCGCATCCCGGCCTACGCCGCCGACCTGTCCGGCCTGCCCCCGGCGATCGTGGTGACGGGGGAGTGCGACCCGATCCGCGACTGGGGGGAGCGCTACGCCACGCGCCTGCGCGAGGCGCGCGTGCAGACCACGCTCACCCGCTACCCCGGCGTCCCGCACGGCTTCGTGCTCCAGGCCGACTACCTGACGCGCGGCCGGCTCGCCGTCGCCGAGACCGGCGCGCTGCTGCGGGCCAAGTTCGCCTACCCGCTCCCCTTCTGAGCGCAAAACTTGACCAAACTCATCCTTGGAGAAACCGTGTCCGACGCCGATCCCCTGACCGACGCGCGCGAAGTCGTCCCGCGTGAGCTGTCGCGCGGCTACACCTGGGCGGAGTGCCCGCGCTGGCACGACGGTGCGCTGTGGTTCAGCGACATGTACGCCCACCGGCTGGTCCGCCTTGACGCCGCCGGGGCGCCGGAGACCGTGCTCGACCTGTCCGACCGCACCTCGGTCAACGGCACCGAGGTGATCCCGGGCGGCTTCGGCTGGCTGCCCGACGGCCGGCTGGTCGTCACCTCGATGCACGAGCGTTTGGTCCTGGCCTTCGACGGCGAGCAGGTCACCGTGCACGCCGACCTGCGTGAACTGGCCACCGGGCCGGTCAACGACATGGTCGTCGACGCCGACGGCCGTGCCTACGTCACCCAGCTGGGTTTCGAGCTGTTCGCGGGCGAGGAACCGCGCGACTCGGCGCTGCTCGTGGTCGAACCGGACGGCACCGCCCGGGCGCTGACCGAACTGGGCGGTTTTGGCGGCGCCAACGGCATCGCCGTCAGCTCCGACGGCACCCGCGTGGTGACCGCCGAGGCGTTCGCCAACCGCATCACCGCGCTCGACCGCGACGCCGGCGGCCGGTTGAGCGGTCGGAGGGTGTTCGCCACCACCTCGTCGTTGCCGGACGGCATCTGCCTGGACGAGGAGGGCGGCGTGTGGACGGGTATGCCCTCGGTGCCCGCCGTGGCCCGCATCGTCGAAGGCGGGGCCGTCACCGACATCGTGCGCTTCGACCCGCAGGCGGCGCTGCCCCCCGCCTGTGTGCTCGGCGGCGAGGACCGCCGCACCCTCTACATCTGCGCCGGCTTGGACGTCCTGGACTGGGAGGAGTCCCGCCGGCAGCGCCGCGGCTCGATCTGGGCCGCCGACGCCGCGGTCGGCGGCGGCGCCAACCGTCCCTGACCGACCTGCGTCACATTACTTGACCAAACTCATGTATTCGGTAGCGTTGGGGTCGTGCTCAGGTGCGGCAGCGAGCGCGCCGAGCAGAGGGGAACACCCGTGGACACCCTTTCCTTCACCGGCCGCGCCGTGGTCGTGACCGGGGCCGGGCGCGGCATCGGCCGCGCCCACGCCCTGCTGCTGGCCTCCCGCGGTGCCTCCGTCGTCGTCGCCGACCTCGGCGCGCGGGTCGACGGCGGTGGCGTGGACGGCGACGACCCGGCGGGCGACGTCGTGGCCGAGATCCGCGCCGCCGGCGGGCGGGCCGTCGCCTGTCGCGCCGACATCTCCACCGAGAGCGGCGCCGCCGAGGTCGTCGGCACCGCGGTCACCGAGTTCGGCCGCCTCGACGCGGTGATCAACAACGCCGGCATCGTGCGCACCGCCCGCTTCGACGAGGTCGACACGCGGGAGTACCAGCGCCACCTCGACGTGCACTTCTTCGGCTCGCTCAACGTCTGCAAGGCGGCCTGGCCGCACCTGATCGCCTCCGGCAGCGGCCGCGTGGTCAACACCGTCTCCGCCGCCATGCTCGGCAACCCGCTGATGACCCACTACGGAAGCTCCAAGGGGGCGGTGTTCGGCCTGACCCGCAACCTCGCCCTCGAAGGCGCCGAGCACGGCATCCTGGTCAACGCCGTCGCGCCCGGCGCGGGCACCCGGATGGCCGAGAGCTCGGCGGAGTCGCTGGCGCCGGAGGTCATGGAGTACCTGCGCACGCAGCTGCTGCCCGAGCACGTCGCCCCGCTGGCGGCCTACCTGGTGCACCCGTCCTGCATGGTGACCGGAGAGCTGTTCAACGCCGCCGGTGGCACGGTCAACCGCGCCGTCGTGGTCACCACCACCGGCATCCACGACCCCGGCCTGACCGTCGAGACCGTCGCCGAGCGGTTCGGCGAGGTCATGGCCCTCACCCCCGAGGCGCGGCCCGAGCTGGTCGCCGTGCCCCAGCTGCCCACCGCTTGAACACCGGAGACGCGACGATGACCACCACCCCGGGCACCGAGTACCCCTTCGGACCCATGACCCCGGCCGACGCCGTCGAGCACATCGGCCGCCTGGTCGCCGACCGGCCGATGACGAAGATGACCATGCCCCACGGCGGCGACGTGTGGCTGGTGCACCGCAACGCCGCCGCCCGCGAAATCCTGAGCGACCGCCGGTTCGTGCGCGAGCCGTTCCGCACCGGCGCGCGCGTCGTGCCGTTCTTCGTGCCGTTCCCGGACTTCCTGCGCGGCACGCTCCAGTTCGAGGACCCGCCCCAGCACACCAGGCTGCGCAAGCTGGTGCAGAAGGCCATCTCGCCCAAGCGGGTGCGCGAGATGCGTGACTCCGCCGTGGCCTTCACCAACGAGCTGATCGACGGCATGATCGCCCGCGGCGGCGTGCGGAACCTGGTGTCGGAGTACTCGCTGTCGCTGCCGATCGAGATGCTCAGCTCCCTGCTGGGCGTGCCCTCCTCGGACCGGGAGAAGTTCGAGCGGTGGAGCTCCTCGACCCTGGCCGTGGCGGGCAGGACCGAGGCCGAGGTGGCGGCCGACATGGCGGAGCTGGCCGCTTACATGACCGACCTGATCGCGCAGCGCCGCGAGGAGCCCCGTGACGACCTGCTCAGCGCCCTGGCCCACGCCCGTGACCGGGACGAGACGCTGACCGACGCCGAGATCCTGCCGATCGCGTTCATCCTCATCGTCGGCGGCTTCGACAACACGGCGAACTTCCTGACCACCGGTGTGCTGTCCCTGCTGCGGTCGGACGAGCAGCGTGCGCTGTTCCTCGCCGACCCCGACGGCCTCGCCGCGACCACGGCCGAGGAGGTGCTTCGGCACGGCGGGTTCGTGACCTCCCCGATGGTGGGCGGTGGCGGCGGCCTGGTGCCGTTCGTCGCCACCGCGGACGTCGTCGTGGACGGTCAGCTCATCGCCAAGGGGGAGGCGGTCAGCGTCGACATGACCACCGCCGGGCACGACCCCGACGCCGTGACCGACCCGGGCCGGTTCGACATCACCCGCACCGAGAACGCCCACCTGACGCTGAGCCACGGCCTGCACCACTGCCTGGGCGCGCCATTGGCCCGGATGGAGTTGCAGGTCGGCCTGGCCGAGCTGTTCAAGCGCATCCCGAACCTGCGGTCGGCGGGTGAACCGGTGGTCGACCGCACGGTCCTGACCCAGCCCATCACCGACCTGCCGGTCACCTGGTGACGGAGGGGAGCACCACCGTGCCCAAGGTGTTCTACACCCAGCCCGACGGCACCGAACGGGTCGTGGAGGCCGAGGTCGGCGACTCGGTCATGCAGACCGCGGTCCGCAACGGCATCCCCGGCATCCTCGGCCAGTGCGGCGGGTCGCTGTCCTGCGCGACCTGCCACGTCTTCCTCGACGAACGCCACGCCGACGACTTCCCGCCGGTGGGTGAGGACGAGGACGACATGCTCGACGTCGCGGCCACCGACCGCGAGGACAACTCACGCCTGTCCTGCCAGCTCGTCGTGGCCGCCGGGCAGGAGGTCCGCGTCACCGTCCCGGAGACCCAGCTGTGAGCACCGGCCACCTGCTCGTCGTGGGCGCGGGCCAGGCCGGCGCGCAGCTGGTGAGCAGCGCCCGCGAACTCGGCTGGACCGGCCCGGTCACCCTGGTCGGGCAGGAACCCCACGCCCCCTATACCCGGCCGCCGCTGTCCAAAGCGGTGCTGCGCGGCGAGGCGACCGTCGGGTCGTTGGCGCTGCGCAGTCCCGCCTTCTACCGCGAGCGACGCGTGGACCTCGTCCTCGACGAACGCGTCACGCGGCTGGAGCTGGCCGCGACGGGCACGGGCGCGGCCATGGCCGCCTCCGGGCGGTCCTGGGAGTTCGACCGCCTGGTGCTGGCCACCGGCGCCGAACCACGCCGCCTGGAAGTGGAGGGTGCCGACCTCGACGGGGTCGTGGTGCTGCGTGATCTCGTCGACGCCGAGGTGCTGGCCCGCCGCCTCGACGTGGCCGACCTGGTGGTGGTCGGCGGCGGGTTCATCGGGCTCGAGGTCGCCGCCACCGCGGCGGCGGCGGGCGTGCGGGTGACCGTGGTGGAGGCCGGTCCGTCGCTGATGGGCCGCGTGGTCAGCCCGCTGACGGCCGAGCTGGTGCGGGCCGCGCACCAGGCCGCCGGGGTGCGGGTGCTCACCGGGGCGCGCCCGCTGCGCTTCCGCGGTGATCGGGGTTCGGTGACCGCCGTCGAGCTGGAGGACGGCACGAGCCTGCCCGCCGGTCTCGTACTGGTCGGCGTCGGTGCCCGACCGCGCGACGACCTGGCGCGCGCCGCCGGGCTGCGCTGTGACGGCGGCGTGGTCGTCGACGCCTTCTCCCGCGCCTCCGACGGCCACACCCTCGCCGTGGGCGACTGCGCGGACCTGCCCGACCCCACCCCCGGCTCCGACCGGCGGCTGCGGCTGGAGAGCGTGGACAACGCCGTGGAACAGGCCAAGGCCGCCGCCACCACCCTGGTGGGCGACCCACGCCCCTACACCGGCGTGCCGTGGTTCTGGTCGGACCAGGGCGATCTGAAGATCCAGATCGCCGGTCTGGCGCACCCCGACGACGAGGTGGTCCTCCGCCCGGGTGATCGGCCCGGCCGGTTCACCGCGCTGCGCTACCGCGGCGACCGCCTCACCGCCGCCGAGTGCGTCAACGCCCCCGCCGACTTCATGGTCGTG
This sequence comes from Actinosynnema sp. NPDC002837, assembly GCF_040295345.1. NCBI lineage: Bacteria > Bacillati > Actinomycetota > Actinomycetes > Pseudonocardiales > Pseudonocardiaceae > Actinosynnema > Actinosynnema sp. NPDC002837. Next base: position 103,194 of record NZ_JBEOVG010000006.1, on the reverse strand, counting down.
CGCAAGGCGCTCGCACAGGGCAGGGCGGTGTCCCGCGACGCGGCGGCCGACGCCGGTGTGCCGCTGAAGAAGCTGGTGGCGTGAGCCGTTCCGGTCGGGTCGACACCCTGGTCACCCTGGTCGCCGTCCTGGTCACGGGGCTCGCCATGGTGCGGATCACCGCCTCCGGCGGCCCGTGGCCCTCGGCCGCCTGCGTCGTCGCGGGCTGCGCGGCGGTGCTGCTGCGGCACCGGCACCCGCCGGCGGTGTGGGCGGCCACGACGGCCGGCGTCGTGCTGGTCGGCCAAGCCGACCCGGCGTGGGTGTCGCTGGGCGCGTTGAGCCAGCTCGCCCTGCTGCACCTGGTGTCGACCGCCAGGCTGCGGGCATGGGCGGTCGCGGCCGTCGTCACGGTCCTGGTGTTCTGCCTCCCGCCGCTGCTCGACGGTGCCGGCATCGCGGTGGAGGCCGACGTGGCGGCGATGATCGCCTGGACCGCGGGGGCGGTGGGCGTCGGTTACGCCGTGCGGTCGCGCCGCGACTACGTGCTGGCCGTGGAGGATCGGGCGCGGCGGGCGGAGCAGATGCGGGAGGCGGTGGCGCGGCGGCGCGTCGTGGAGGAGCGGCTGCGCATCGCCCGCGAGCTGCACGACGTGGTGGGTCATCACGTCGCGGTCATCACCGTCCACGCCGGACTGGCCCGCCGCACCCTGCGCACCGACCCCGCCCGCTCGGAGGACGCCCTGGTGGAGACCGAGAACGCGGCCCGCGCGGTGCTGCGGGAGATGGCCGGCATCCTGCGCCTGCTGCGCACCGACGACGTGGACGCCGACACCCCCGCCCCTGGTCTGGAGCGGGTCGGGGACCTGGTCGACGCCGTCCGCCGGGGCGGTGTCGAAGTCGACGCGCGGCTCGACGGCGGGCAGGTGCCGGACCTGGTGTCGGTGACCGGCTACCGCGTGGCGCAGGAGGCGCTGACCAACGCCGCCCGCCACGGCACCGGCCGCGTCGAACTGGCCGTGCGCCGGGCACCCGGCACCATGGTGGTCGAGATCGTCAACCCGGTGGCCGACGCCGCGCCGTCGCGGACCGGCGGCCACGGCCTGGTGGGGATGCGGGAACGCGTGGACGCCGTCGGCGGGTGCCTGGAGGCGGGGCGGGACGGCGCGGTGTTCCGGGTCCGCGCGACCCTGCCGCTCGAATCCGGCTGCCCCGACCCTGACGGGGAGGACGTGCGGTGACCGGCGACGTGCGTGTCCTCGTGGTGGACGACCAGGCCCTCATCCGGGCCGGCCTGCGCGGCGTGCTGGAGTCCGAACCCGGCATCACCGTGGTCGGCGAGGCCGCCGACGGCGACGGCGCGGTGCGCCGGGTCCGCGAGGGCGGGATCGACGTCGTCCTCATGGACCTGCGCATGCCGCGCGTGGACGGTGTGGAGGCCACCCGCAGGCTGACCGCCGACCCCGGCGCGTCGCGCGGTGCCGCCGTACTGGTGCTGACCACCTTCGAGACCGACGAGCACGTGCTGTCCGCCGTCGCCGCCGGGGCGCGCGGCTACCTCGGCAAGGACTCGCCCCCCGAAGCCCTGATCGACGCCGTGCGCGTGGTCGCCCGCGGGGAGACGCTGCTGTCCGCGCGCGCCATGACCACCTTGGCCGCCCACGCCACCCGTGGGGTCGCGCCCCCACCGCCACCGCGATCGTCGCTGGACCCGCTGACCGACCGCGAACGCGAGGTCGTGCTGCTCGTGGCACGTGGCCTGAGCAACGACCAGATCGCCGCCCGGCTGGTCATCTCGCCGCTCACGGCCAAGACCCACGTCAACCGCTCCATGACCAAGCTCGGCGTGCGGGACCGGGCCGCCCTGGTCGTCACCGTGCACGCCTCGGGGCTGCTCGACGCTCCCTGAGCCGTACCGCGGGCGCAGTACGCGCGGTGGACCTACCGCGGGCGCGGCAGCGGGGATGCCGGGCGCGGACGACGACGCGACGGCATCCCGCCGGAAGGCTGGTGCCCCGGTGGGGACGGTCGGCGGCGCATCGCGTCGCGCCCCTCACCGGGACACCGCAGGAGAGATCACCGCATGGCACGACTGCTCTACCGGCTGGGCGTGGGCAGCGCCCGTCGCCCACTGCTAGTCATCACCGCCTGGCTGCTGCTCGCCGCGGGCCTGGCCGCCGCCGCGATCGGCGGCATGCGCTTCGCCGACGGCGGGTTCGAGATCGGGGACACCGAGGCCGGCACCGCCCTGGAGGTCGTCGAGCGCGAGTTCCCGTCCCCGCCGGCGGAGGAGGGGACCGGCACCCTGCAACTGGTGCTGTTCACCGAGGACGGCATACCCCTGGACGAGGCGCAGCGGACCATCGTCGCCGACGTGCTCGCCCGCGCCGCGGCCATCGGGCACGTCGCCGCGGTCTCCGACCCGTTCGACCCGGCCCGCCCGGCGGTCTCCCCGGACGGCACCACCGCGATCGCCACCCTGTCGCTGCGCGAGCTCACCGAGGACAACCGCGACGCGGTCCACGACGCCGTCGTCGCCTTGGCCGAGCAGGCCCGCAGTCGCGGCTTGGGTGCGGAGGTGGACGGCTCGATCGGCGACCCGATGCCCGAGGTGTTCGGACCCACCGAGGTCGTCGGCGCGGTCCTGGCCTTCGCCGTGCTGCTGCTGACCTACGGCTCGCCGGCCGCCGCCGGGGCCAACATGCTCGGTGCCCTGATCGGCGTCGCGGTGGGGGTGCTCGGCGTGTTGGCGTTCTCCGCGTTCTCGCCCATCGGCAGCATGACCCCGATTCTGGCGGTGATGCTCGGCCTGGCCGTGGGCATCGACTACTGCCTGTTCGTCCTGGCCCGCTTCCGGGCCGAGTTGCGCGAGGGTCGCCCGTTGGAGGACGCGATCGGACGTGCCACCGGCACCGCCGGGTCCGCGGTCGTGTTCGCCGGCGGCACGGTGATCATCGCCCTGGCCGGGTTGGCGGTGGTCGGCATCGGCTTCATCACCGAGATGGGCCTGGCCGCTGCGGTCGGGGTGGCGGTCGCCGTGCTGATGTCGCTCACGCTGCTGCCCGCCGCGCTCAAGCTGATGGGGCGCAGAGCCCTGCCGCGTCGTGAGCGCGCCGGTGACATGCCGGTCCGCGCTGATCGGATCGGTTTCCTGGACCGCTGGATCAAGCTGGTCGTCCGCCGGCCGGTCACGGTGCTCGCGGGCGCCGTGGCGGGCCTGCTCGTGCTGGCCGTGCCGGTACTGTCGCTGACCACCTCGCTGACCACCCCCGGCGGCGAGGACCCCGACAGCACCCAGCGCGCCGCCTACGAACAGATCGCCGACGCGTTCGGTGCCGGCTACCAGGGACCGCTGATCGTGCTCGCGCAAGGCGACGGTGTGCAAGCCCGCCTGGACGAGGTGACCTCCCGGCTCACCGCCCTCGGCGGGGTCGCCTCCGTCGCCCCCGCCGGCGTCAACGCCACCGGTGACACCGCCCTGCTCCAAGTCGTGCCCACCACCGGTCCGGTCGACGAGCGCACCGAGCGGCTCGTGCACGACATCCGCGACCGTGCCGACGACGTGCCCGGAGTGGACCTGCTGGTCACCGGCCAGACCGCGCTCGGCATCGACACCGACGAGCGGCTGTCCGCCGCTCTGGTCACCTACCTGGTCGTCATCGTCGGCCTGTCCCTGTTGCTGCTGGTCGTCGTCTTCCGCTCCCTGCTCGTGCCGGTGATCGCCACGGTCGGCTTCCTGCTCTCGCTCGGCGCGGGCGTGGGCGTCACCGTCGCGGTGTTCCAGTGGGGTTGGTTCGGCCCGGTCTTCTCCGCACCGCAGGGCAACCCGATGCTGAGCCTGCTGCCCGTGCTCATCGTCGGCATCCTGTTCGGCCTGGCCATGGACTACCAGGTGTTCCTGGTCTCCCGCATGCACGAGGCGCACGTGCGCGGCCTGGACCCGGTCGAGGCGGTGATGGACGGCTTCGGGCGCACCGCCGTGGTGGTCGTGTCCGCCGCGACCATCATGACCGCGGTGTTCGCCGGGTTCGCCCTGAGCCCGTCGTCGCTGATCGGGTCCATCGGCCTGGCGCTGACCGCCGGGGTGGTCGCCGACGCGTTCGTCGTGCGCATGATCGTCGTGCCCGCGCTGCTGACCCTGCTCGGTCGCCGCGCGTGGTGGCTGCCCGGGTGGCTGGACCGTCTCCTGCCGCACCTCGACGCCGAAGGGCGGGTGTTGGACGAGCCGTCACCGGCCCAGCTCGGCCACCAGGTCGACGACCAGCTCCGCCCACCGGTCCCGGTCGCCGTGGGGAGCGCCGCTCAGCAGGCCGCGCAGTCCGGCCAGCTGGAAGTCGCGGACCCGCCGCACCAGGGTCCGGCCGCGCCGTGACGCCCTGACCAGCGTGCTGCGCCGGTCGAAACCGTCCGCGGCCCGCTCCACCAGCTCGTGCTCCTCCAGCAGGCGTACCTGCTTGCTCGCCTGCGACTGGTCCACCCCGGCTCGCTGCCCCACCTCGGTGATGGGCAGCGGGCCGTGGGCGTCGATCAGGCGCAATGCGAAGTAGGCGGACTGCCGGATCGGCGCCCGCAGTTCCCGCAGCAGGTCGTCGAACCCGTGAGAAGTCCCCACCAGCTCCACCAAGCCCACGACAACCTCGGCGTAGGAGCGCAGGTGCGGCGGCGCGGCATCCACCCCGGCGGCCCGCCGACCACCCGGGGCGCCCGCCCCCAACCCCCGGCGCAACGCCGCGTCCACCAGCCGCAGCCACCGGGTCAGCTCAGCGACGTCGGCCTCCGGCCACCGCGCCACCGGGCGCAGGTAGTCCCGCAACCACGCCGCCCGCCACCGCCGGTCCACCTCCGCGCCGCGCTCGGACAGCGCCACCAGGCTGCGCCGCCGGTCGGCCGGGTCCGCGGAGCGCCCGACCAACCCCGCCCGCTGCAGCGCCGACACCTGCCTGCTGGTCTGCCCCAGGTCGATCGCCAACGCCGCCGCCAGGTCACCACCGCTGCGCGCGTCGCCCTGAGCCAGGACCAGCAGGGTGCGCAGTTCGGCGGCGGGCAGGTCCACGCCGGTCGCGTCGTGGAAACGGCGGGCGAAGGCGCGGCCGTGCGCGGCGAAGGCGATCAGGTTGACCAGGTCCACCGTCGCCGACTCCAATCGAGCCTCGCCGACATCGATCGGCACGACCCGGTCCGCCGTCTCACGCACCCCGTCCTCCTCCCCGCGCCCGACCAGCCTAGCCGGCGGGCGCGGGGAGAACCCGTCACTGGTGGGTGCCGCCGTCGATGCGGATCTCGGTACCGGTGATGAACGCCCCGTCGTCCGAGGCCAGCATCGCCACCACACCGGCCACCGCCTCCGGCCCGGCGAAGCCCTGCCCCAGCGCCGGGGTGAGCTTGCCCAGCAGCGACCAGTCGATGTCGGCGGGCACGAGGTCGCCGATGCCGTTGGTGATGCCGCTGCTGATGCTGCCCGGCGCCACGGACACCGCACGCAGTCCCTGCTTGGAGTACTCCTGGGCGATGCTGTGGGTGAACGACTCGACACCGCCCTTGCTCGCCGAGTAGGCGGCCATGAACGGGTGGGCGAACGAGGCGGAGGTGGAGCTGAAGTTCACCACCACGCCCCGGCCGGTGGCGAGCAGGGAGGGCAGCGCGGCGCGGGTCACCAGGAACGTGCCTGTCAGGTTCACCGAGATGACCCGGTTCCACAGCTCCAGCGAGCAGTCGTGGGTGTGCGCGCCGCGCAGCATCCCGGCGGCGTTGACCAGCACGTCCAAGCCGCCCAGGGTCGCCACGGCACCGGTGACGACCTCCTGCACGGCCCGCTCGTCGGAGATGTCCAGCACCGCGGTTGTCAGCCGCCCGCCCGCGCCCGCCTCCGCCGCCTGCGCCGCGGTCTTCTCCAAGCCGTCGGCGGAGACATCGGCCGCGACGACCGTCGCGCCCTCGGCGAGCAGGCGCAGGGCGGTGGCCTGGCCGATGCCGGACGCGCCGCCGGTGACGAGCGCGGTGCGTCCGTCGAATCGCTGCATGGGTGTTCCTTCCGGGGAGATCTCGCGGCGGGTCACCGCGAGGGGAGCGAGGCGGCGTGCCGGGCGGCGAGGTGGCCGAACACCAGCCCTTGGCCGATGGTGGCCCCGGCGCCGGGGTAGGTGGCGCCGAACGCGTTGGCGGCGGCGTTGCCGATGGCGTACAGCCCGTCGATCGGGGTGCCGTCCTGCCGCAGGGCGCGCGCCGAGCCGTCCGCCGTGATGCCGCCGCACGTGCCCAGATCGGAGAGCACGACGCGCACCGCGTGCAGCGGTCCCTGGTCCAGCGGCCGCAGGTTCGGGTTGGGCGTCACCGTGGGGTCGCCGTAGTAGCGGTCGTAGGCGCTGCGCCCACGCCCGAAGTCGTGGTCGACACCGGATCCGGCGAGCTCGGAGAACCGCCTGAACGTAGCCGCGAACTGCTCGGGAGGCAGCCCGGCGGCACGCGCCAAGTCGCTCGGCGTGGTGGCGCGGTGCGCGATGCCCGCGTCGTACCAGGCGCGGGGGAGCGGCATGCGGGGGAACACGGTGCCCGCGAACACGTAGCTGTTGCGGTAGCGCTGGTCGAACACCAGCCACATCGCACCCACCGGGTCGCCGGCCTTCTCGCGGGCGAGCACCCGTTGTCCGAACGACATGTAGTCGGTGGCCTCGTTGACGAACCGGCGGCCGGTCGAGTCCACCATGAACGAGCCGGGCAGCGACCGCTCGGCCAGCAGCACCTGCGGCGACCCGCCGGGCAGCGGTGCGACCGCGGGGAACCACCACGCCTGGTCCATCAGCGCCGTACCAGCCCCGACCTCCTGCGCGGCGCTGATGGCGTCACCGGTGTTGCCCTCGGCGCCCAGGCTCCAGCCGACCTCGAGCGACGGCGACTGGTGGTCGTGGCGCCAGTCCGCGCGGTGGTCGAAACCGCCCGCGGCGAGTACGACACCACGCCGAACGGTCACGGTGACCTCCCGGTCGCCCTGCCGCAGCACCGCGCCGGTGACCCGGTCGCCGTCGGTGGTCAGGCGCACCAGGGCGGTTTCCGTCCAGACCGGCACGCCCGCGCGCAGCACGCCCGCGAACAGCCCGGCGGCCAACGCCTGACCACCTGCCAGGTACTCCCTGCGCAGCAGAAGACCGCCCAGACCCTGCACGACGCGGCGCGCGATGCGTGGCACCGCCCTGCGGGGCACCCGGGCCATGAGGTTCATCCACCGGTAGTCCGCGCCGGTGACCGGCATGGGCACCGGAGCGGAGAGCACACCCGGCCGCAACCGCCGGCGTTCCGACTTGAGCACCGAGGCGTCGAAGGGACGGCACTCGCAACTGCGCCCGGTCGCGCTCCCGCCGGGCCGCTCCGGGTGGTAGTCCGAGTAGCCCTCGGCCCAGGAGAACCGCATCGGCGTCGTGCGCAGCAACATCTCCACGGCGGCGGGACCGTGCTCCAGGAAGGCACGCCACCGCTCCTGCGGGACGGAGTCGCCTACCAGGTCGAACAGGTACTCGGCCGCGCTCTCCACGCTGTCGCCCGAACCCGCCGCCCGCAGCGCGGAGTTGCCGGGAATCCAGAACGCGCCGCCCGAACGCGCGGTCGACCCGCCGACGTGGGAGGTCTTCTCGACCACGAGGACGCTGAGTCCGGCCTCCCGGCCGCTCAAGGCGGCTGCCAAGCCCGTGCCGGACCCCACCCCGAGCAGGTCCACGGTCGTGTCGTGCGCCGTTGGCGCGGGTGCCGTCATCGTTCCTCCACATCAACTAGCGCGCTAGTGGAATATTCGTGGCCTACTGGCGCCAAAGCGGTCCACCTCGGGTCGTGCACGTCTATCGGCGAAGGCTGAACGGACGTGCCGAGTGCTCGCGGAGGCTGCCGTCAGTCCAACCGAGCGTGTCGAGCCCGACTGCGATGACGGACTCACGCCAGTCGCTCCCGTCGTCCCGCGTGCGGGCGGACAGGCACAGCGCCGTCAACACGCTGACCGTGCCGATGACCCGGACCGAGCGCTCGGTGTCGCCGCGGTGTGGGGCGACGCCGAACAGTTCGTACACCAATGCAGGCACGCAGCCCGGCTCCCGAATCCCCTGCCCGCTGCCGGCCGAGGTGAGCGCCAGATGCGCCAGACCCGGTCGGTTCAGCAGGAAGTCGATCGTCAACTCCACCGCTCGCCGGGCACGTGCGGATCCGGCGGGCGCCCGCATCACCCGGCCGAGAAGCGCGTTGCCCTGCTCTCGGCTTTCGTCCATCGCTGCGCGGTAGAGCATCTCCTTGCTGCCGAAGTGGTGCAGGAGACAAGGTTTGGAGATCCCGGCGGCACCGGCGACGACTCCGAGCGATGTCCGCCTGAACCCGTGCCTGGCGAACAGTCCGGCGGCGTGGTCGAGGATGCGGTATCGGGTTCGGGGCTCCATCTCCTCACTTCCGCTCCGGGACTCGACCGAGGATGCGCCCGCGACTGCGGTGATGACGGCAGCGGTTCCAGTGAGTGGAACACCACGTGGAGCCGGTTCGGCGGCGTCGAGACGGATCGGTGGGCAGACTTCAAGGCCGCGGGCAGCAGTTCGAGTCCACGTTGCCGAGCAGCGACTTGTCCTGCTCCTCCCAGTCGCCGAGCACGTTCGGACATGCGGATGCCGCAGCCGTTGTACGACGAATTAGGCGGCTTCAACTACTCCAACCGGGCGTATCTTCGGGGTTCTTTGTCATCATGGTGAGGGCACATCGTCACCTCGACGTCTGCCCATTCCGGCATCGAGGATCACTCCATGACGGTGTCCGCCCCATCTCGCCCCACCACGCTCGCCGAGTGGATCGCCGCCACCGTCCCGTCTGGTATCCCGAGCTTGGATTCCGCTCCAGTCGGAAGCCTTCGGTTCCTCTTCTACGGGCGCGCTTCCACCCACGAGCACCAGGACCCGCGCACGTCGCGGGCGTGGCAGCTGGATGTCTCTCGCAGGCTGACCGGCGGGCACGGTGTGATCGTGGGTGAGTACTTCGAGGTCGGGTGTTCCCGTCAGGTGCCGTGGCATCTGCGGCCTCGGGCGGCGGCGATGCTGCGCTACATCGCGGCGAACGCGAATCGGGTCGACGCGATAGTGGTCGGAGAGTACGAGCGTGCGTTCCTCGACGGCGCTCAGGTGCGAGAACTGCGGGCGGTGTTGGAGCGGTACGGGGTGCAGTTGTGGTTGCCCGAGACCGAAGGGCCGGTGGACTTCGACAATCCCGCGCATGAGGCGCTGCTGGCGTTGCTGGCGAAGCGTTCGCTCACGGAGGTGCTGCGTTCCCGGCACCGGGTTGTCACCGCGATGCGGATGCAGACCGTCGAGCAGGGGCGCTACCTGGGCGGCAGGCCGCCGTACGGCTACCGGCTGGTCGACGCCGGGCCGCATCCGAACCGGGCACTGGCGCGGCGCGGGGTTCGGCAGCAGCGGCTCGTGCCCGACCCGGCCACCGCTCCCACCGTGAAGCTGATCTTCGCCTTACGTCTGGCCGGGCACAGTGCCGCAGGTATCGCCCGCCACCTCAACGAGCAGGCCGTGCCCAGCCCGTCGAGCGCGGACGCGGAACGCGACCGGAGTCAGGTCGATACAGGTTGGTCGCTGCGCACGGTGGTGGAGATCCTGGGCAATCCGCGCTACACCGGTCGTCAGGTATGGAATCGCACGAGCGCGGACCGCGCCACCCGCTCGCCGAGCGGGCGTCGGACCAGTGTCCGCAACGATCAGCACGCCTGGGCGATCTCGACCCGCATCGCCCACGCGCCGCTGGTGTCCGAGCAGGACTTCGTCACCGCCCAGACCATCCAGGCCACCAGTAACAGCACCCGCCGTGCCGACGCCGACGACGGCGGAGAGTGCGCCTACTTGTTGGCGGGCAGGCTCCAGTGCGGGTTATGCGGACGGAAGATGGACTCACACCGTTCCCACGGTCGTGCCGCCTACCGTTGCCGTCACGGTCACACCAGCGCCCGTACCCGACCGGAGGGTGCGCCGGGCAACCTCTATCTGCGCGAGGATCACCTGCTGGCCCGCATCGCCGCACACCTCACCGCCGTGGGCATCGCCGACAACCCAGGCCCGGAGCACACCGCACGGCTGGTCGACGAGCTCGGACTCGTCTTCCGCTGCGACACCGCAGTTGTCGCTCTGCTCGACCGTGGCACCACCGGGCCAGCACGCACACCACGCAGGCGCCTGACACCGCAGCTTGTCCATGGCAGGTCCGCGACCGGAGATCGTGGAGAGGCAGGTGAACAACTCCTGCTGGCCTTGAGTTGTGCGACGGCTTCGGCGGCGGATCAGCCCGACGCGCCCGCAGGCCGGGTCGATGCACCGGCTGACAGAGCTCGTCCCACGCGCCAGCCTCTCCGGCGACCGTTTCGCCCCGCAGTGCCCCAGCGTCGGCACCGGCAGGACGGGTTCCAGGTCGTCCTCGGCACCACTGATTCGCGGGATGCATCTCGAGCCGGGGTAGCGGGGTACCCACCGCCGGGCGAACACGGCCGTGACCGCGGTCGCCAGGTCGTGGGACGAGCCGGACGTCGCCCACTGCTCCTGCCCTCGCACCGGCAGACACCCTACGAGCAGCGGCCATCAGGTAAAGTCGAAGCCGCATCGGAAAGCAATTTGCCCCACGAGCATCCCAGGTGACCTGGAAGTATCTCGCGGGGCAAATTATGTGTCCGAGGGGGGACTTGAACCCCCACCCCCTTTCGGGGACTAGCACCTCAAGCTAGCGCGTCTGCCATTCCGCCACCCGGACTCGGCTCTCGCCGTGGTGTGCGCATAGATTACATGATCGTCTTCCGTGGTCCAAATCGGGGTCCCTGGTTGTCAGGTTGGAAGTGTTTGTGCTGGTCACAGGGGTGTCGGTGGAGTGGTGCGGTTCGGGGTGGCGGTGGAGGTCGGTTGGTCGACTCGGTGATGGTGGGGTGGCGGGTGCTTCGGTGGCGGTGGTGGGGGAGGGGAGAGGGTTGGGCCGGTGGGGGTGGGCGGTTGGGGTGTCGGTGGACGTTGAGGGCTTGGGGGGTGGGACCTGGGGTCACGATTGGGTTCATCGTCAGCCTATTGGGCACTGGTATTTGTTGATCCGAACGGCGACGCTGACGCGGTGACTAATGATGTTCCACCTCTCATCTACGACGACGTGACGGATCTCGTGCCGGTGATGCTTCCGGCCGACGTCGCGACTCGGCTTGACATCGAGACCGAGCGCACCGCGCTGGTCCTGAGGAACCGCGTTCCCGTCTCGGTTATTCGCGCCACGCTGCTCGCCGTGGGCCTCGACCGGGCTCACGTTGCGGCCAGCGCTCTGGTCGCGCGAGCGGCGAATACGGACTGGCAAAAACCCTAATCGGGCGCTGTGTCGGCCGGTCCCGTGTTCGGGTGAACACGGGACCGGTTCGTGTTAGGTGGTTTGTTGTTGCGGCACGAGGAGTCGGCGGCGCGTTGGCCGCCCGTGGCGGGCTTGGGTGAGGAGGGTGGTCGGTGGGGTGTTGTCGGGGGTGATGCTCACGATGCCGATGTCGATGACCCTTTCGGGCGTCGCTGGGGAGGCTGATGGGACTCCGACGAACGTGCTGTGGTCGCGGACTGCGGCGAGGGCGGTCGTGTGGAGGACGGCGCCGAGGGTGGCTGCGGTCGGCAGGACGGTTCCTCGGCGTGGGCGCGGACAGGGGGCGGTGAAGTCGGGATGCACGGCGGCGATGGGGTCGACGGTGGCCGCTGTGACGCGGACGCGCAGGTGGTGTGGGCCGAGGGGCGGGAGTGCGGCTTCGGCGAGTGGGGAAGAGGTCGTGTGGGGAAGAGGTCGTGTGGGGTTGGGAGATGAGGGCGAGCGTCATGGTGGAGTCTTTTCGGTGGATGGGTCGCACACACCATCGGGAACCACTTTCAGTTGGGAAGCAGTCACTTTCATGTGGGGCAGGCACCCGGAGGTTCGTCATGGGCACTGGTGGCGCGGCGGCACGATTCGATGCGTTCACCGCCTCCCTTCCCAGTCGGCGGTTACTCGACGCGATCGGCGACAAGTGGGTGAGTCTGGTGATCGTGGCATTGGGGCTCGGGGGTCGGATTCGGTATTCCGCGTTTTCCTCGCGGATTGAGGGGGCGGTCGTTGTTGGAGCCCATTCGCACCCGATTTCGTCGCGCCCGTGCTCCATCCTGTCGACGGTCGGCGGGCTCGTCGACAGTGCGAGTCGGTAACACCGCCGGATCCCGGAGCAGGGCGTAATCGGGGAGAAGGCCTCGCGCGGGCCGAGTCAGTAGTCGATCGGGTCGCGGGAGATGGGGCACGTCATGCAGTGGCCGCCGCCGCGACCCCGGCCGAGTTCGGCGCCGACGATGGTGATGACCTCGACGCCCGCCTTGCGCAGCCGTGAGTTGGTGTCGGTGTTGCGGTCGTAGGCGATGACCACGCCGGGTTCGACGGCGACCAGGTTGTTGCCGCTGTCCCACTGGCTGCGTTGGGCCGTGTAGGCGTCGCCGCCCGTCTCCACGATGCGCAGCTTGGGCAGGTTGAGGGCGTCCGCCACCACGTCCACGAACGACTGCTTCTCCTCCGTCACCTCGATCGGGTCGCCGGGGCGCAGGGTGAACGGGTGGATGCCGTCCACGATGTCCGGGAACGTCGTCACGCAGTCGCGGTCGGCGAAGGTGAAGATGGTGTCCAGGTGCATGGCCGCGCGCAGCTTCGGCATGCCGGCGACGATCACCCGTTCGGCGGCGCCGCGCTCGAACAGCGCGGAAGCCAGTTGAGTGATCGCCTGCCGCGAGGACCGCTCGCTCATCCCGACCAGCACGACGCCGTTGCCCACCGGCATCACGTCACCGCCCTCCAACGTGGACAGGCCCCACCGCCGCTCGGGATCGCCCCACCAGACGGTCGAGCCGACGAAGTCCGGGTGGAACTCGTAGATCGCCTTCATCAGCAACGTCTCGTCGTGCCGAGCCGGCCAGTACAGCGGGTTGAGGGTCACGCCGCCGTAGAGCCAGCACGTGGTGTCGCGGGTGTAGAGCGTGTTGGGCAGCGGCGGCATCAGGTACTCGGGCACGCCGGTCGACTCGCGGGCGAGGGCGAGGTAGCCGGGGCGGAAGTCCGGTGGCAGGTCGACCGTGGACAGCCCGCCGATCAGGTACTCCGCCAGCCTGCGGTGCTCCAGGCCCTCCAGGAACGCGCGCGTGTCCTCGACCAGGCCGATCCCGACCTCGTCGGCGACGATCTTCCGGTCCAGCAGCCAGGTCTTGGCGCCCGGCACGTCGAGCGTCTCGGTCAGCAGGTTGTGCAGCTCCACGACCTCCACCCCGCGGTCGCGCAGCTTGGCCATGAAGTCGAAGTGGTCGCGGACGGCGTTCTGCACCCACATCACGTCGTCGAACAGCAGCGCGTCGCAGTTCGTCGGGGTCAGCCTGGCGTGGGCGAGGCCCGGCGCGCAGACGAGCACCTTCCGCAGCCTGCCGACTTCGGAGTGCACGCCGTACGCCGCGGACGGTCGCTGAGCCGTGTCGGTCATGTCCTTGCCCCTCTCGCTAGATGACGATCAGACCGGTGGCGAGGCCGAGCACGCCGAGCACGGCCAGCACGACCGCGAGGACGAACAGCGCCAGCTCGCCGGCGGAGAACACGCGCCTGCCCTGTTCCCGGCGCGCCATCACGAACAGGATCGTTCCCGGCGCGTAGATGATGAACGACAGCAACAGGAACTCGATGCCGGCCGCGAAGATGAGGAACGCGGTGTACAGGGTGGCGACGGCCGCGAACGCCACCTCCTTGCCACGCCTGCCGCGGTCGTGCTCGTAGGTCTCGCCGCGCACCCCGATCCGCAACGCGTACGCGGCGGCCAGCAGGTACGGGATGAGGGACAGCGAGCTGCACAGCTTGAGGGTGAACGTGAAGGCGTCGTCGGAGAACAGGGTCACGAACAGCACCGCGGTGATGAGCGTGCTCGACATGACCAGCGCCGCGATCGGCACGCCGCGGCGGTTCTCGCGCTTGAGGAACCGGGGCATGTCGTCGTCCTTCGCGGCGACGAACAGCACCTCGGCGGCCATCAGCGTCCAGGCCAGGTAGGCGCCGAGCACCGAGACGATCAGGCCGATGCCGATGAACGCCGAGCCCCACGTGCCGATGACCGACTCGAGCACGCCCATCATCGACGGCTGGCGCAGCCCGGCGAGGTCGTCCTTGGGCAACGAGCCGTAGGACAGCAGCGTCACGGACGCGAACAGCGCCAGCACGCTGAGGAAGCCGAGCACCGTCGCCCGGCCGACGTCGGAGCGCTTGCGGGCGTACCGGGAGTAGACGCTCGCGCCCTCCACGCCGAGGAAGACGAACACCGTGACCAGCATCGTGGACCGGACCTGCTCGAACAGCGCTCCCGCGGACGGCTCGGTGCCGCCCCAGAAGTTGGCCGAGAACACGTCGGCCTTCAGCGTCACGGCGATGATCGCGACGAACACGAGGATCGGCACCAGCTTGGCGACCGTGACGATCCGGTTGATCGCCGCGGCCTCCTTGATGCCCCGCGTGATCATGTAGTGGAACGCCCATACGCCGACGGCCGAGATCGCCACCGCGAGCAGGGTGTTCCCCTCGCCGAGCCCGGGGATGACCGTGCCGAGGGTGGACTTGATCAGCACCCAGTAGCTCACGTTGCCGACGCACGCGCTGGCCCAGTACCCGAACGCGGAGAAGAAGCCGGGGAACTCGCCGAACCCGGCCTTGGCGTAGGCGTACACGCCGGCGTCCAGCTCGGGCTTGCGCACCGCGAGGGCCTGGAACACGAACGCGAGCATGAGCATGCCGACGCCCGCGATCGCCCACGCGACGATCGCGCCGAACACGCCGGTGGCCTGGGCGAAGTTGCGGGGCAGCGAGAACACGCCGGCGCCGACCATCGAGCCGACCACCATCGCGGTCAGCGTCAGCAGGGGCATCTTCTGCGACTTCTTGGTTTCCGTCACGGTCATCGTCGTCACCTGTTCACGCGTCGGCCGGTTCGGGACCGGCCGGTGGCACTCGTTCGATCCGGAAGCCGGTGAACCCGTAGACCAGGCTCAGCAACGGGCTGGCGATGTTGAAGAAGCAGAACGGCAGGTACAGCAGCGTCGACACGCCCAGCGCCGCGCTCATGAACGCGCCGCAGGAGTTCCACGGCACCAGCGGCGAGGTGACCGTGCCGCTGTCGGCGGCCAGCCGGGACAGGTTGGTCGGCGCGAGTCCCCGGTTGGCGAACTCGGCCCGGAAGACCTTGGACGGCAGCACGAGCGCGATGTACTGGTCGCCCGCGACGACGTTGAGCCCGAACGCGGTCGCGAACACCACGACGAACAGCCGCCCGGTGCCCTTCGCCGCGCGGATCATCGGGTCCATGAGGCGGTTGATCAGCCCGAACTCCTCCAGCACGGTGCCGAACGTGACCGCGCCGATGATCAGCCACAGGGTGAGCAGCATGCTGTCCATGCCGCCGCGTGACAGCAGCCGGTCGATGTCGCCGATCCCGGAGTCGATGGTGAACCCGGTGGCCAGCGCCTGCCACACGGCCTGGATCCCGGTCCGCACCGGGTCGAGGCCTGGTGCGGCGACGAAGGCCCGCACCACGTCGTGCTGGGTGAACACGGCGAGGATCCCGGCGAACAGCGCCGAGGCCGTCAGGGCGAGCGACGCGGGGACCTTGCGGACGGACAGGACGGCGAGGAGCACCAGCGGCAGCAGGTTGAGCGGGGTGATCCAGTAGATGTCGCCCAGCGCGGTCAGCTCGGAGGCGGTGTCGCCCGTGTCGGTCGGCGCCGGTCCCCAGAACAGGCCGATCAGCGCGAACAGGACGAACGCGAGGCCGAACGCGGGCACCGAGGTCCACGCCTGGCGCTTGATGTGCTCGTAGACGTCGACCTTGGCCAGCTGCGCGGTGAGGACGGTGGTCTCCGACAGCGGCGAGAGCTTGTCGCCGAGGTAGGCGCCCGAGATGACCGCGCCCGCCGTGATGCCCGGTGACAGGCCGAGCATCAGGGCGATGCCGACCAGGCCGACGCCGATCGTGCCGGCGGTCGTCCACGAGCTGCCGATCGACATCGCGACGATCCCGCAGATCAGCGCGGTCGCCGCGTAGTACCAGGTGGGCGAGAGCGCCTGGATCCCGTAGTAGACCAGCGTCGGGATCGTGCCGGACAGGTTCCACGTGCCGATCAGCGCGCCGACGGCCAGCAGGATGAACACCGCGCTGGTGATCGAGGTGAGCGCGCGTTGGTTGGCGGCTTCGACCTCCTCCCACCGGTGGCCGTTCTTGAGCACGACGAGCGTCGCGACCATCGCGCACAGGACGAGCGCGACCTGGACGGGACCGTCGAGCGCGGCCGTCCCGAACAGGGCCAGCGAGCCGCCGATCAGCGCCACCAGCGCGACCAGAGGCACGGTCGCGTCCACGAGCGACGGTGCGCGGACGTCTCGGTGGCCGCCGGTGTCGGTCACGTGCGCCTCGGTGGGCCGGGCCCGAGCACGGGGACTTCCGGTCGCGGCACCCGCGGCCGATGATCTTCCCGCGCAGAATCCGGCATGGCTCAATCACGGTAGGTCGGGGTCGGTGGGCGCGCAAAAGGGTCCTACCTGCACCGACACCAAACGCCCCCATCGGGTGACGCGTCGGGCGGCTCACCGCCGCGCGCTTCACAGCCGCGTCGTGAGCAGCCAGGCCGTGTACAGCACGTAGGCCGCCACGAAGGCGCCGCCCTCGACGCGGCTCAGCCGTCTGCGGGTGAAGAAGGCGGGCACGCACACGAGGGCGGTCGCGACCATGAGGAGCATGTCCAGCGCCAGCACGTCGTCGGGCACCGGGACGGGCCCCGGCGCGGCGAGGACGGTCGGCCCGAGGATGAGGGCGATGTTGAACACGCTGGAGCCGAGCAGGTTCCCCAGGGCGAGCGAGCGGTCACCGCGGACGGTGGACACGATCGTGGTGACGAGTTCGGCGCCGAGGTGCCGATCGCGACGACGGTCAATCCGATGAACGTGTCGCTCGCGCCCCAGATGCGGGCGATCCGCACCGCGCCGTCCACGAGGAACTCCGACCCGACGACGATCACGACCAGTCCCGCGACCAGCAGGAGCACCTGCGGGCCCACCGGTCGGGCACGGGCGCTCGTCGTGGCCGCCGGCTCGCCGTGCGACACCGCCGCCTGCCGTCTGGTGTGGACGACCATCAGCCCGAGGTACGCGGCGCCGTAGGCGCACAGCCACACCCCGTCCGCGTTCGAGAGCGAGCCGTCGAGCGCCAGCGCGAGGAGCAGGACGCCCGCGCCGGCCATGATCGGCAGGTCGAACCGCAGCGTCCTGGCTTCGAACACCACGGGTCGGATCAGCGCGCTCAACCCGAGGATGAGCAGGAGGTTGACCAGGTTCGTGCCCACGATGTAGCCCACCGCGAGACCGGCGTTGCCCTGTCCGGCGGCGTTGATGCCGATGGCCAGCTCGGGCAGGCTGGTGCCGAGCGAGACGACGGTCATGCCGACCACGAGCGGGCTGACGCCGAACCGGGAGGCGAGGGCGGTGCCCTGGCGCACCACGAGCTCGGCGCCCGCGATCAGCATGGCCAGGCCCGCCGGCAGCGCCGCCGCGGAAGTCGCCACGGACCCCTCCCGGGCCCGCTCGACAGCGTCACCGGCCCGTGCCAGATGGTCGGCGGCCGGGCCGCGACCCGCAACCGCTGCGACGAACCTAGAGCGGCCCGGTCGGGCGACGCCCGTTGGTGAGGTCCGCGACCTGCTCGGGGGTGAACGGCGGGTCGAGCAGGTCGGCGCGGAGGGCGTGGCAGCGGAACATGTCGGCGATGTAGTGCATCCGGTCGGGCAGGTCGGACCAGTCGCGGGCGGCGGTGTCGAGGAGGCTGTCGGAGGTCGGGTCGACGAGCGCGAGCAGCGCGAGCAGCTCGGGGTGCGACAGCCGGGCGAGCAGCGGCGGGAACTCGGCGGGGAGGTCCTCGCCGAGGTCGAGCACGTCGCCGCCCGGCAGGGCCAGCGTCATCAGGTGCTCGGTGACCGCTCGCCGGACCAGCGCGCGGGCGTGCTCGGCCAGGTGCTCGACGGCCAGGCGCACCGGCGTGCGTCGGCCGAGCACGGTCAGCAGCACGCGCCGCAGCCACTTGACCACGCGGTTGCCGGGCAGCAGCAGGTCGAGCAGCCGCCGTTCGAGCTCGCGCGGGTCGATGACCGGCGCCTGCAGCGCGGCGGTGATCTCCGGTTGCAGGCGGGTCTGCTCGTGCAGGCCGACCTCGACGTTGGCCAGCAGCAGGAGCTCGGCCCGCTCCTTCGCGTCGACCGCGGACGTGGCCTGGTGGTAGCGGGTGAACGCCTGCCGCAGGTAGCGCTGGCCCTCGGGCGGCTCGCCGGGGCGCAGCGCCGCGTAGAACCCGTCGAGGTCGTCGGGGGACGCGACCAGGAAGCGGGCGAACTCGCGGGCGATCTCCTCGAAGACCTTCAGGTTCCCGCGCGCCGCCGCGTCACCGGCCGCGTCGAGCCGGGCGGTGCTCAGCACGGCCTGGCGCACCAACCGCTCGGCGTCGTCGAGGACCTGGCGCGGAACGGCCCGCCGCAGGCCGCGCACCAGCAGGTCGACCGCGGCGGCCGCGTCGGGCGAGGACTCCAGCATCCGCTCCAGCGTGCGGGCCAGGTCCTCCTGCCGGATGGTCCGGCCGACCTGCTTGGACGCCCACACGGCGAACGTGCACCAGTTCGCCGACCCGCCGGTGCGGTCGGCCAGCGCCCGCGACAGCTCGTGGTAGCAGTGGGTGATCCGGAGGTTGCGGACGACGGGGTCGGCGTGCGCGGCGATCCGGTCGACGTCCTCGACCGTGGGCGGGACGCCGCCGGGCGCCCGCACGTCGCCACTGGTTCGTGTCATGGATGGCCGACCTTCCTGCCCGGGGTGTACACGTGGTTGGTCGTCGCGGGGGCGACGAATGTGACACCCGATCCCGGTCAGGGCCGCCAGGTCCGCACGACGTGGCGGCGCAGCTTGCCGGAGCCGGTGCGCGGCAGGGAGGGAACGAAGACGATCCGGCGCGGGACCTTGTACGCGGTCAGGTGGTGGCGGGCCAGGGAGATCAGCGCGTCGGCCAGCTCGGCGTCGTCGAGCGGGCCGTCGGCGCGCACGACGTAGGCGCGCAGTCGGACCGATCCGTCGTCGTCGGCGACCGCGCAGACCGCCGCCTCGCGCACCAGGTCGTGACCGGCCAGCAGGTGCTCGACCTCCAGCGGGTGGACTTTGATGCCGCCCACGTTCTCGACGTCGTCCAGGCGGCCGGTGACGGTCACGTAGCCGTCGTGGTCGATCGAGGCCAGGTCGCCGGTCGCGTACCAGTCGTCGGTGCGCTTGGCCGTGCCGTCCTCGTGGACGCCGAGCGTGATCGTCGGGCCGCGCACCTGGAGGCGGCCGATCACGTCCGGTTCGACGGGATCGCCCCGGTCGTCCACCACGCGCACGTCGAACGGCGGCAGGGGACGCCCCGCGGTGCCGACGCGGCGCGCCGAACGGGTGTTGTGGGTGAACGCCTGGCCGACCTCGGTGGTGCCGATGCCGTTGAGCAGGCGGTCGCCGAGGACCTCCATCAAGCGCCCTTCGAGCGCGGTGGAGAGGACTTCGCCACCGGTGGCGGCGATGCGCAGGTACGCCAGGCGGTCGCTGCCGGGGTGGGCGATGAGCCTGCCGTAGAACGTCGGCACGGCGAACAGGGCGGTGACGCTGTACTTGTCCACGATCGCGAGCACGTCGTCCACCAGCGGCGCCTCCGGGTTCAGCACCACGCGGCTGCCGCTCAGCAGCGGGAAGAACAGGGAGTTGCTCAAGCCGTAGGCGAAGTACATCTTGGACACCGAGTGCACGACGTCGTCGGGCCCCAGCTCCAGCGCCGGCACGGCGAACGAGCGGTGGTGGATGATCGGGTCGCCGTGCAGCTGCGGGCACAGGCGCGGCACGCCGGTGGTGCCCGAGGTGAACGTCGCGTACACCGGGTCGTCCACGGCACGCGGCACGACGGGGATCGGCTCCGCGCCGTCGAGCTCGGCGAAGGTGGTCACCGGGAACCCGGCCGCCGAGAATCCCGGCCTGCCCACGACCAGCGCCGGCCTGGCGGCACGCAGCACCTGGCGCAGTTCGTCGGGGTGCAGCCGGGGGTTGACCGGCGCGGCCACGGCGCCCGCGTGCACGGCGCCGAGGAAGGTCAGGACGAAGTCCGGCCCGTCGTCGAGCACGAGCGCGACCCGGTCGCCGGGCCGCACGCCCGAACCCGCGAGCGCCCCGGCGACGTGGCCCGCGCCGGTGTACACGTCGGCGTGCGTCAGCATGGCGCCGTCGACCTCGTACGCGGGCCTGTCCAGCCACCCTCCGGCGTCGGCTCCGGCTCTCAGCGCGTCGACCAGGTTCATCCCAGGGCTCTTCCTGCTCGGGCCGCCCGAGGGCGGGCGACGTCACGGGGTCGGGCGGAGCGCGGCCACTTCCGAACGCCACTCCAGCACCACGTCGAACAGGCCGGCGACGGCGTCCAGCTCGGTCAACGGCGCCGGCCCGCCGCGCAGCGCGCCGACGAAGTCCGCGTACGCGCCGCTCACCGGCGGCGCGACCAGGTCCGCGGCCAGTGCGGTGCCCGTGACGGCGAAGTGGAACCGGGGCTCGCCCCAGCCGAGCTCGACCGTCCCGGTCACCCCGCCCGCCACGGCCGCGGCCCGCACCCGGGACCGGGTCGCCTCCACCGTCCGAACGTCGGTCACCGGCACGCCGAGCACGCGTTCGACGGCGTCCAGCGCGTCCGGGCCCAGCTCGGTGACGACGTCGTGGCCCTCAGGCCGGTACAGGCGCACCGTGAAGCCCTCCGCGCCGCCCGCGGCGACGGCCTTGCCCAGCTCGACCAGCTCCGGGTGGTGCGCCCAGGGCAGGTCGACGGAACACCGGCCGGGCGCCTGCCGCGCGGCCTCGACCAGCCGGGCCAGGTCCTCCACGGCGCGCTTGCCCAGCAGCACGTGCAGCCCCCGGCGCAACGCGGTCAGCGCCGCCGCCGTGTCCGGCACCTCCACCACGACACCCTCGGCGGGGACGGTCTGCACCAGCCGCGTGCCGTCGCGCAACGCCCACGGCGCATTGTGCGCGCGTGCGGCGGGCAGCAACGCGCGCACGTCGGGATCGGCCACGCCGACCACGCGCACGCCGCGCACCGCCGGCACCGCGTCCGTGCCGACGACCAGGACCCGCACGTCGGCGGGTTCGGCGGTGGCCAGCGCGCGGTCGCTGGCGAAGAAGCTGAGGTCGGCCGAGGCCGGATCCGGGTCGCGCGGCGTCGACACGCGCGGCCGGTCGAGGTCGGTGTAGTCCTTCTCGACCGGCGCCCACGCCAGGTCCGCGGCCCGGTGCGCCGGTCCGGCCGCGAAGACCTCGGCCCACCGGCTGCGGATCACGCGCATGTGGCGCTTCCAGATGGGCAGCTTGTCGTGGCCGACGTGGTTGAACGTGGTGCCCTCGAAGTGCCGCATCGCCACCGACCCGACGTAGCGCAGCCGTTCACCGTCGGCGCGCAGGCGGCAGCACAGGTCGACGTCCTCGCACAGCGAGACCGGGTCGAACGACTCGTCGAACCCGCCCACCCGGCGGAACGAGCTGTGCCGCACCATCAGCGCGGCGGTGGGCGCCCACGACTGCTCGCGGTGCTCGCGGTGCTCCGCGCCGAGGGGTTTGCCCCGCCCGACGGGTCCGATGTGGCCGTCGACGGTGGACGCGCCGCCCGCGCACTGCACCAGTTCCCGGTCGCCGGGGTAGAGCAGCAACGGCGACACCGCGCCGAGCCCGGGATCGGCGGCCAGTTCGGCGGCGAGCACCTCGACCACGTCGGGGTCGTCGACCAGCACGTCGTTGTCCAGGAAGAGCAGGAACTCGCCGCGGGCCACTGCCGCGCCGACGTTGCGCCGTTCGCTGCCGCCGCGGTCGTCCTCGTGGCGCAGGGTCGTGAGCGCGCGGGGGTGCACCAGCTCGGCCAGGTACTCTGCGGTGCCGTCGTCGGAACCGTTGTCCACCACCACGATCTCGAACTCGCCGGACGCGCGGGCGAGGGACGCCAGCGCCCGGCGCGTGTACTCCAGGCGGTTGCGGACCAACATGACGACCGAGACCAGGCCCGGTACCGGGGTCGGGTTCACACTGCGCCCTTCACCGACGGGAATCGCCACGACGCGGCACCGCGCTGCGCCGGTCGAGCACGACATGGGTGGGGTGGTGCCCGCGCGCGGCGGGGTGTCGCCGCCGACCACCTCGTCGGTCGTCGCTTCCACTATGGTGGAATCGGACCGCGGTGAATCAGTGGTGGTCGTGCCGAAAACGGTGACGATCACCCGCCTGCCGGCGAACTGGATCGTTACCGGCGCTGATCGTAGAGGGTGTTCGGCGGGTTCGCCAGCCCGTGGCTCGGACTTCCGAAGGGACACCGTGGACGACGTCGCCGACCTCGCGAAATCCGGTTCCGGGCCGTACTTCCTCAATGATCGGGAACAATCGGGTGAGCCCATTCGGACGGCATTGTTCTGCCATGCGGCGGGCTTTACCGGCCGGGTCTGGCGGTCGTGTGTGAAAAATCTGCGGACGCCGTTGCGCGCCGCCGCTCTGGACCTGCGCGGCCACGGTGGCGCGCCGCCGTTGGCCGAGGACGCGGGCTGGGGCGTGTTCGCCGACGACGTCCTCCGCGCCGCTCGCGCGCTGGGCGCCGGTCCGCTGATCGGCGTCGGCCACTCGTTGGGCGCGACGTCGTTGCTGCTGGCCGAAGCACGGGCGCCGGGCACGTTCGACCTGCTGGTCTGCTTCGAGCCGATCCTCGCGACCCGGCACGACCCGGCCTTCGCCGAGGCGGCGGCCCGGCGGCGCGCGGTGTTCGGGTCCCGGGCCGACGCGCTCGCCCGGTGGTCCGCGCGGCCGCCGCTGTCCCGGCTCGCGCCGGAGGTCCTCGCCGACTACGTCGACTCGGGGTTGGCCGAGGAGCCGGACGGCCGGGTGCGGCTGCGGTGCGCGCCGGAGGTGGAGGCGCAGCTGTTCCGGACCGCCATCTCGTGCCCGTGGCGGGAGGCGTTGCCGTCCGTGCGGTGCCCGACGGTGTTCCTCCGCGGCGGCGAGTCGGTGGTGGTGAGCGGCGACTCGCTCGCGGCGGCGTGCGCCGGACTGCCCGCGGGACGGGTGGGCGAGGTGCCGGGCCTGGACCACCTGGGTCCGCTGGTCCGGCCCGGCACGTTCGCCGAGGTCCTCGACGGGCTGCTCGCGGACTTCCTCGACGGGCCCGCCGCTGCCCGGACCACGCCGTGATGAGCTGCCGGGCCAGACCCACGATCGGGTTGGCGTTGATGTCGTAGTTGCTCAGCACGATCGCCACCCGGCCGAGGTCGGGGTGGACGTCCAGCCGGTGGCCGTGCCGGGGCCGCTGCCGGAGTGCCCGACGACCCGCCGGCCGTCGGTGACGGTGTGGCGGAACCCAACACCGCGCGCCCGACGGGCGGCCTCGACATCACCGCGCTGCTACCGACGGCTCACTCGTCGGGGAACACCGTGGTCTCGCGGCGGTAGGGCCGGCCGAGCAGGGCGAGGCGGTCGGGCGGCCAGAGGTCGTCCCGGTCGTTGAGCAGCAGCTCGCCACCGCGTCGCAGCAGCCAGATCGTCTCGAAGTCCTGGTGCAGCACCGCGTTACCCGGGACCTTCTCCAGCAGCCCGGCCGTCAGGCGGACGACGTCGCCCTGTTGGCGCCCGATGTCGGTCTTGGCCAAGCGGTAGGCGACGCGCGTGGTGGGCGCGACGCCCAGGACGTCCAGCACCGGGTTCCACGGCTTGGGCTTGTCCTGCACCACGCGCAGCCACGTGCCGCCGGTCGTCACCGCGTCCTCGCCGAGCAGGCGCCGGCCGGTGACGGCCGGGTCGAGCAGCCCGGCGGCGACGCCGACGTCGCGCAACGCGTCGGCGACCTGCCCGACCGGTTGCGGAGTGGCGAGCGCGAGACCGTACGAAATGGACACTGGCAATCCTCTGTCGCGGGCTACGGGTACAAGTGAACCACGGCGCCGTTCTTGTCGATGACGATGACTTCCTTCAGGCCCTCGATCGGCCAGTCGCGCACCTGGGCGCGCAGCCGTTCCACGTCGACCGGGCTGTCGGCGAGGTTGACCACGACCCGGTCGGTCTGGCCGTCCTCGACCTTCTCCGCGATCCGGCTGTGGATGTTGCGGGGGCTGCCGGTCACCGGCGCGATGTTGTCGAAGATCCGGCCCTCGATCCGGTAGTCCGGGTTCTTGGCCCCCGGGACGACCGGGTTCTGCTCGACGTCGTACCCGGCCCGGGCGAGGGTGGTCGCCGACTCGTTCTCCCGTTGCAGCGACCGCTTGGTGTCCGCGTCGTGCTTCGGGTCGATCTCGGTGCGCGTCCCGCCGGGTTGGGCGTCCGGGTCGGGGGAGCGGGACGGCCCGGTGTGCCCGTCGCCGCCGGGGGTCGGCTTCTTGCCAGGGCCCTCCGGCGGCTTGCCGCCGTCGCCGCCGCGCCGCAGGTCGTCCATCTTCTTGCGGATCTGCTTGAACAGCTCACCCAGGCGGCGCAGCAGGGGCATCAGCTTCTGCATCGTGCGCACGAGCTGCTTGACGAGCTGCGCGATCCGCGCCGCCCACTTGGCGGCGGCGGCCGAGGCCTGGACCGCGGCGGCGGGCAGGCCGATGATGGTCAGCGCCTCCGCCGCCCACACCGCGAGGCGTCCCACGAGGTCGGAGATCAGGTCGCGCACCGTCTCGCGGACCACGCCGACGACCACGCCGGCCAGCTCCACCGCGCTGCCGAGGCCCGACGCGGCCCGGGCCGCCGCGCCGATCACCGCGACGAGGTCGGCGGCGCGGGCGCGGTAGGCGTCGGCGGCCTTGCCCGACCACGCGGCGGTGTCCGCGGAGTGCTCGGCGCCGTACGCGGTGTGCACCTCGCCGACGGCGGTCGCGATGTTCTTCCACGTCCGGGAGTGCGCGGCCACGGCGTCGGCGTTGCCCGCGAGCTTGTCCAGCGCCTCCCGCAGCGGGCCGACGTGCTCGATGATGAACGAGACGAGGCTGGACGCCACCGAGCCGAACGGGTCCATGACGATGCTCAGCGCTTCCAGGCCGGTGCCCGCCGCGCCCAGCCCGATGTCGACCCAGTCGCCGCTCTCGATGCCCCGCACCAGGTCGTCGACCGATTCGGCGATGCCGATGCCGGTGTAGGACCGGGTGGAAGCGCGCTCCGGCGCGACCAGCGGGTTGCCGGTCACCGCAGGCCGGCTTCGATGGCGGTGAAGCCGCGCACGGCGGCCACGTCCTCGGAGTCGTAGGCGTCGGCCGTGTCGCGCAGGTTCCCGGCCACGGTCCCGAGGCCGTCGCGGGCGGCCTTGAGGGCTTCGTGCGCGAGGGCTTCCACGTCGTTGAACAGCGGTGGCAGGAACTGGCAGATGACGCCGTAAGCGCCGTCGGGCATCACCTGCGCCGCCGCGTCCGCCGCGGTGCCCAGGCTCGCCGCGTGGGCGTCGACCTTGCCCGCGTGGGCGCGAAGGTCGCCGCCGATCACCTCGAAACCGGCCATGATCTCCCCTCGGTCAGCTCTGGTCGAAGACGGAGTCCTCACCGAAGTCGTCCTGGTCGGTCGGCCCGCGCCGCGGTGGCCCAGCGGGCGGGTCGGGTTCGTCGGACGCGGCGAACTTCTGCGCGTAGTAGCCCGCGATCCGCTCGGCGCCGTCCTCGCCGAGGGTGTCACCGGCGATCTCGCGCACGTGCGGGGTGATCTGCGCTTTCGCCTGCCTGACCGCGATGAGCAGCTGCCGGCTCAAATCTTCGGGCGTGGTGCGGGCGAGCTGGTCGGTGAACGTCGCGTCGACCAGCGCGCCGTCGGCGTCGACGGTCACGGTGACGACGCCGCTGGGACTGGTGGCGCTGATCCGCACGCCCTCGACCCGCTGCTGGAGCTGTCGGTACCGCTCGGCCTTGTGCTCGAAGGTGGCGACCCACGCGTCCAGCCCGCGTTCGACCTCGGCTGGGTCGCCGCCGACTAAGTCACCCGGCACGGTCATGCCGACGACCATACCGCCGGAACCCGGTCTGTGGGCGCAAAAAATGGCGTCGGACAGCGCGGTGGCGCGACGGCTTCGCTGCCGTCGCGCCACCGGGTCCGGGGTGCTAGCTCACGGTGATGTTCGAGTTGCCGCTGCTCTGGTAGCCCTCGGTCGCCATGATCATGTAGTAGCGGAAGCTGCCCAGCTGCATGCCGGCCCGGCTCCACGCGTCGAAGTGGTTGCCGGTGGTGATGGTGCCGCCGACCCTCCTCTGCTGGCGGACGCTCCAGAACTGCGCGAACGTCTTGGTGCCCTCGACGGACGGGGCGTTGTAGCGCATCGTGTGGTAGATGTCGTACGTGCCGCCGTCGCTGGTGACCGTGCCCCGGTGCGTGCCCGTGGGCCGGTAGTTGCCCCAGCTGTCGACGATGTAGTACTCGACCAGCGGGCCCGAGGTCCAGCCGTAGAGGCACAGGTAGCCGTTGCCCGAGGGGTTGAAGCTGCCCGAGTAGCGCACGGTCCGGCGGGATCCGTTGCTCCAACCCTTGCCGCACACGAAGTTTCCGGTGTTCCGCCACGAGGTGCTGTACTGCCCGCCCGACCCCATGGTCATGGAGACGGTGTTCTGGGCGTCGGTCCAGAACGAGTAGTAGTAGCCGTTGTGGTTGCCCGTCTGGTTCGTGGTGACGGTCTGGGCGTGGGCGGTGCCGGGCAGGATCAGCCCGGAGCCGAGCGCCAGGGCTCCGGCGCCGCCGATGAACGTCCTGCGGCTGATCGGGTGCGCAGGGGCGTTGTCTTCCATTGGTGTGCTTCCTCCTCGTTGAGGCCAGCGAGGGGCCACCCGGCGTGCGGCGGGACCGGCAGTCCGGTCGGTGGCCGCAAATGGCGGCCGCGGCGCTCCCGGTCGTACACTGCGATCAGGCTTTCGACCGCCCTATCGCTTTTGACGGTCGGTTGCCGGAGTCGCGGGGGTGACCCGATCGACATCGGTCCAGGGTCTGTCGATGCAGACAGTGTTCGGCCGACTCCGGCGTGCTGTCAACGATTCTCGTAAGGTTGCGAAAACCTTTCCGTAAAATTGCGCAAGTACGTCCGGCGCGGGTATGGCTGAAATGCATCGGTACTGGTGCCGGGATTTCCGGTCCGATGCGGCCCCGGTGGTCGGTGAAAAGTTCGGAAACCTATCGAACTCGGCGGGCGTGCGCGGCGGTGGTCGGCCGGCGTCGGCGGCCCTTCAAGATCACCCGATCGTGCGTGGCATTCGGGCGTGCGCGTTCGGGAGAATGGCCCTGGGGATGGTAGTCCGGGGGGATAAGCCGATGGAGTCAGCACGTGCGTTGCCCGCGGCTGTCGTGCGGGTGCGCGATGGTCGGGGATCGGTGGTGGGCGCGGGTTTCCTGGTCGCGCCGGACCTGGTGTGCACGTGCGCGCACGTGGTGGGCGACGGCACCGTGCCGCCGCCGGGGCCGGTGCGGGTGGACTTCCCGATGCTGCCCGGCGCGCCGGCCCGCACGGCGGTGGTGGAGGCGTGGCGGCCCGTGCTGGCGGACGGTCGCGGCGACATTGCGCTGCTGCGGTTGACCGAGCCGCCGCCGGAGGGCTTCGCCACGTTGGCGCTCGGGGCGGCGGAGAACCCGTGGGGCCAACGGTTCCGCGTGCCCGGGTTCCCGGCGGGCCACGAGGACGGCGTGTGGGTCGGCGGCAGCCTGCGCGAGCGGCAGGGCACCGGGTGGGTGCAGGTGCAGGCCGACGACGGGCCGCGCATCGCGCGCGGCTTCAGCGGTTCGCCGGTGTGGAGCGAGGACCTGGCGGCGGTGATCGGCATGACGGTGGCCGCCGAACGCGGCTCTGGCACCGCCTACCTGATCCCGTCCGAGACGCTGGTCGAGGTCGCGGGCGAGTTGGCGCCACCGTGCCCGTTCCGGGGTCTGCGGGCGTTCCGCGCCGAGGACGCGCGGTACTTCTTCGGCCGCGACGACGAGATCGACCGGCTCGCGCGACGGGTGGCGCGGCAGCGGATCGTGCTGGTGGTCGGGCCGTCGGGCTGCGGCAAGTCGTCGTTGGTGGACGCCGGGCTGCGGCCGCGGCTGGAGGCGGCGGGCACGCCGGTGGCCCTGGTCCGGCCCGTGCCCGGCCAGTCGGCGCACGACCTGCTGGCCGTGCTGCGCCCGGTCGCCGTGCCCGGCGCGGTGCTGGTGGTCGACCAGTTCGAGGAGGTCGTCACCACCGACCCGGGCACCGCGCGGGACGTGCTGCGGCTGCTGGAGGAGCTGACCGCCGAGCCGGGCGGGCCGCGGGTCGTGCTCACCCTCCGCGCGGGCTCCCTGGACGGGCTGCTGGCGACCGGCGGCGTGCCCGCGCTGGACGACGCGACGATGTTCCTCGCGCCGTTGAGCGGGGACGGGCTGCGCCAAGCCGTGGAGCGGCCCGTGGCGCTCACGCCCGGCGTGGCCTACCAGGACGGGGTGGTCGACCGCGTGCTCGTCGACGCGCGGGCGGGCACGGGCCTGCTGCCGCTGGTCGAGTTCACCCTCACCGAGCTGTGGCAGGCGCAGGAGGCCGGTCGGCTCACGTTGCGGGCCTACGACGAGCTGGGCGGTGTCGCGGGCGCGTTGGCAGGCCACGCCGAGCGGTTCTACCGCGACCTCGACCCGGCCGAGCGGGAACCGGTGCGGCGGCTGCTGGTGCGCCTGGCCCGACCCGCCGACGACGGCTTCGCGTTGCGCCCCGTCAGGGTGGACGAGGTGCCCGACGACCTGCGCCGGGTGGTGGACGTGCTGCTGGGCGCACGGCTGCTCCTCGTCCGCGAGGACCCGGGCCAGCCGCCGGTGCTCGCGCTCGCCCACGAAGCCCTGCTGCGCAACTGGCAGACCCTGCGCGGGTGGCTGGAGGCCGACGGCGAGTTCCTGGCCTGGCACGCGCAGGTGCGCGAACGCGCCGACCAGTGGGAGCGCGAGGGCCGCGACCGGAGCCTGGTGCTGCGCGGCGGGCAGCTCGCCACCGCGCGGCAGTGGCTCGACCAACGCCCGGCCGACGTGGACCGGCGCGAGCACGACTACGTGGCCGCCGGTCAGGCCGCGCGGCGCCGGTCGACCAGGGCCAGGCGTGCGGCCGTGGCGGCCATGGCGGTGCTGCTGCTGGTGTCGGGGCTGCTCACCGCCCGCACGGTCTCGGCCAACCAGGAGCTGGACACCACCGTGCGGCGGCAGGGCGCGCAGCTGCTGCACGACCTCGCCGAGCGCGAGGCCGGGGTCTCCGCGATGAGCGCGTTGCAGTTCGCGCTGGCGTCCTGGCGGCACGACCCGGCGGTCGGCTACGGCGCGCTGGTGCGACAGCAGGCCGCGTTCCACGACGTGGCCGAGGTGGACGTGGACCGGTTCGCCGTGCCGATGGAGGTGATCGCCACGACCCCGACCGGCCACGTCGCCGTGTCCGCCACCGCGTCCGGGGCGTTGACCGCGTGGCGAGACCCGTGGGGCGACGCGCCGCGGTCGTGGCCGCTCGGCACGGTCGACGGGGTGGAGGGCATCCGCGTCAGCGACGACGGCACGCGGGTCGCGGTGGCCGACACGGCGTCGGCGATCCGGGTGTGGGACCTGCGCGAGCGCGGCGAACCGGTGCTGGTGCGCCCCGCCGCTGCGGAGCCGGACCCGCTGGAGGACGCGGGCCTGGAGATCTCCCCGTCCGGCGGGCACGTCGTGCTGGTCAACAAGTCGCGGGTGGAGGTGTGGGACGTGGCGCGGCGGTCCCGCGTGGAGGGGTTCGCACCGCCGCCCGGCGAGGTGCTCGGCGTCGCCGCGGTGGACGACGAGCTCGGCGCGGTGGCGTTGCTGGAAGCGCGGGCCGACGGCACGGTGTTCGCCGTGCGGTCGCTCGACACCGGGGCGGAGGTGCGGTCGACGCCGGGCCTGTCCACCACGGCCCGCCAGGGGCGCATGGTGCTGTCGTGCGCGCACGACGTGCTCTCCGGGCGGGACGTGTTCAGCGGCGCGGAGGTGTTCCGCCGGGCCGCGCCGGACTGTGGCGACGTGTCCACCGACCTCACCGGCGAGTACCTGGCGTTCGACCCGGGCGTCGAGTCGGGCAGCTTCGGCCTGGTGACGTACCTCGACCCGCGTGACGGCCGGGCCTACCAGTCCTCGACGCCGAGCTCGGACCTCACCGAGGACCAGGAGGTCGGCGGCGGCACGGTCGTGCTGCGGTCGCCGGACGGCACGCCCGACATCCGCCACGTGCGCGGCCGGGCGGTGGTGCGGATGCGACCACCGCGCCCGGTGGAGGAGGTCGGCTCCCAGCAGTCGGCGTACGCGGGCACGACCGACCTGCTCAACCCGGCCTACAGCGAGGACGGCTCGCTGATGGCGGTGGTCGAGGGCGCGAGCGACCGGGTGCCGGGCTTGTCGCTGGTCGACACCCGCACCCGGCGGCGGCTGGCGCACGTGCCGGACCTGCTGCCACCGGGCCGGTTGTTCCTGCAGTTCACCCCGGACAACGCGCGCCTGCTGCTGTTCGACGGCCCGGAGCTGCTCGTGCTGGACACCCGCGACCTGGCGGAGCTGCGCCGGGTCCGGCTGCCCCGGCCCGCCGAGCTCGGCGACCAGGAGGACCGCCGTTG
The DNA here is from genome assembly GCF_040295345.1 of Actinosynnema sp. NPDC002837. Taxonomy (NCBI): domain Bacteria; kingdom Bacillati; phylum Actinomycetota; class Actinomycetes; order Pseudonocardiales; family Pseudonocardiaceae; genus Actinosynnema; species Actinosynnema sp. NPDC002837. Next base: position 72,541 of record NZ_JBEOVG010000006.1, on the reverse strand, counting down.
GCGGCGCTCGGTGGCCGCCGTGGACGACCGCACCGCGGTGACCCTGTACGCGGGGCTGCTCACCCGGTGGAACCTCGACAGCGGCTCGCCGGTCGGCCAGCCGCTGCCGGTCGGCGACACCGCGCGCGAACTGCTGGAGGCGGCGGAACGCGGCGTCGTGCTGCGTACCCCCGATCCCGACCGGGTCCTCGTCAACACGCCGCACGGCCAGCGGTGGTGGGACCTGGCGGCCCGGACCGCGGGCGACGAGATCGCACCCGAACCGGACTCGACGATGCTCGCCGCCGCGCTGCACCGCCCGGACATCGCGATCCAGTACTCGTCGGGCCGGGCCTACGTGCACGACCTGGACTCCGGCGCCACGTCGAAGGCGATCCCGCTGACCGCGCACGTGGCGCCCCTCGGGTTCACCCCGGACGGGAAGCTGCTCGCCTCCGGCGAGGACGAGCTGATCCAGGTGTGGGACCCGGGGACGGCACGCCTGCTCGGCGAGTTCCGGCTGCCCGACGACACGGTCGGACCGGTGATGGCGGGCTCCCGGCTGATCGCCGCGAACAAGCGGGGCTTCGTCTCGCTGGACCTCGACCCGTCCCACTGGTTCGCGGCCCTGTGCGCCGCCGCCGGCCGCGACTACACGGAGTCCGAAGTGGACAGACTGCCGCCGGGGGTGGACCGGGGCAACCCCTGCGCGTGACGGTTCAGCTCGGGTCGCCCGGTGTGGGGTCGGTCGGGCGGTCCCACGACTCGGTGGTGAGCTGGGCCAGGGTGGAACTCGTCAGCTCGGTGACCAGCAGGCTGCGGGACAGGGGGAGCAGGCGGTGGGCCTTGCAGTGCTGGGTGGGCAGCACGGTGACCTCCTCGCCGACGACCCGGGTGAAGTCCGGGTCGAACGTGACCCGCACGACGACGTCGAGCACGTCGTCGGAGACGATCGACGACCCCAGCAGCCACGCGCTCGGCCCGCCCGCCGGGTCGAACGCGATGTGCAGCAGGCCCGCGTCGGCGACCTCGGAGGACCGCAACCGGAACCACGTGGTGGCGCCGTCGGCGTCGATGCGGCCGAACGTGCCGGTGCCGTGGTCGCTGGAGCCCAGCAGCGCGACCCACAGGCCGACCGGACCGGCCACCAGCCCCACCGGCCGGTCGGGGACGTCCAGCTGGGTGGTGTCCCGGGTCAGGGGGTTGATGCGCAGGACCTGGCTCGCGTCGTCCTGGCTGGCGTAGAACTCGCCGGACGCGGGGTGCCGGGCGACGAAGATCGGGTTCGGGCGCGCCTCGTAGAGCCGGAACCGGGACGGGTCGGCGTGGTCGATCGACAGCACGTGGTTGCTGGTCTTCAGGCTCACCCACAGCTGGTCGCCGTACTCGCCGACGTAGTGCGGTCCCTGCCCGCCGCCGGGGACGTCGATCGTGCGCACCACGCGGGGCGGCGCGTCGACGTCCGGGCCGTTGGGGTCGACGAGCAGGAGCCGGTTGTCGCCCTCGTGGGTGGCCCACACCAGGCCGGGGTGGCGCTGCGAGACCGCCAGGCCGTGCAGCATGGAGTGCGCTTCGCCCAACGGGTGCGCCCGCGCCGCCTGGACCTGCTCGCCCGCCGGGTCGAGCCGGACCTTGACCAGGTGGCTGTTGGACATCTGCGACACCAGCACGAGCGGCAGCCCGGGGACCCGCACCAGTTCGTGCGTCTGCTCCGCGTGTGGCAACCCGTACTCGACCACCGAGCGGCGGGGCACGCCCCGCGGTGGTCGGGCCTGGGCCGGAGCGGCGGTCAGCAGCGGCGCGGTGATGCTCGTGAGCAGCACGGATCGGTGGAACGCGCGCCGGTCCATCGGGCCTCCTCGGACGGGAACCGGGTCGGCCCCACCGTAGGCACGCCGGCGGTCCGCCACCGCCCGACGACGCGGACGAGCCCGCGTCGGGTGAACGGATTGCCCCTTCACGGGGACGTCGGTGGGCGCGGCCGACCAGCGCCGCGCCCACCGGACAGGGTCAGCCGGCGCCCCGGACGAACGCCCAGGCGGTGCGGGTGACGGTGTCCTCGGTGCCGGTGAACCCCTCGGCGGGGCTCAGCTCGTCCTCGGTGAAGTCGAGGTCCGGGTCGTCGGCCGTGCCGCCGACGCCGTCCGGGCCCACCGCGAACATGACGGCCGGGTCGCCACCGGGGTCCATGATGCCGTGCGCGTCGTTGAGCCGGTCGGTGTGCCAGCTGCCCGACATGTGCCCGACCTCGTGGCTGGTGATGTTGCCGACCGCGCGGCCGATGAACGCGATCTCGTCGCTCGCCGGGCCGACGTAGGTGTTCAGCGACCACACCGGTCCGGCCGGCGCGCTGATCTCGTCGAGCAGCACCAGCGCGGTCTCCTCGCGGCCGAAGTTGCCCGCGTCGATGGACTGGGCGATGCCGACGGTGGAGATGCCCGTCTCGGCGATGGTGCCGCCGACGACGACCCGGCTGACGTTCGGCTGCCCCCACGGGTCGACGTGGTCGCGGCTGGTGAGGATGCGCACCGCGAAGCGCGGGTTGAGGCCCTTGGCGATCAGGTCCCGTTCCAGGTTCTCCCGCACGGTGGCGGTGATGGCCGCGATCAACGCGCGTTCGTCGGCCGCGTCGAGTCCCCACCGGGGCAGGAAGTCCGCCAGCGGTGAGAGGTCGCGCAGGCCACCGCCGCCGCCGTAGATCGCCGTGTTCACCCTGGCGCCGTCGAAGTCCAGGAAGATGGTGTGCACGGAACCACGTGGCGCGGTCTCCGTGCCGGGGCGGAACGCTTCGAGCTTGATGTCGTACGGACCTTCGCCCGCCTCGACGCCGAGCCGGTACCGGCCGGCCGCCGGCGCCACGAAGTCCACGACCGCGTTGCCGCCGCCGGGCATCGGCGAGACCTGGGCGAACGAGTACGTGAGGTCCTGCGAGGAGCCGAACACCTCGCGACCGGCCGGGTCGTGCACCGCGATCCGGGTGCCGCCGCCCGCGACGGCCGCGCCGAGCACGTCGCCCGCACGCAGGTCGAACGAGTAGTAGTCGAGGTCGCCGCCGCTCTTGCCGCTGGTGATCAGCAGGTCGTACGGGCCTTCGGTGACGACGCCCGGGCCGGTGCCCGGTGTCAGGGGGTCGCGCGGCAGCGCGAACGGGTCGGAGCCCACCATGAGGTAGAAGGTGCGGCCGGCCTGGATGGTGAACGTGATGGCGGAGTCGGTCGAGCCGCCGCTGTCGCCGCTGACGGTCCACAGGCCGCCGTCGGTGTCCCACAGCGCGAGCACCGGGTCGAGGTCGCCGGTCGGCGTCGACGTGCGCGCGGAGAACGTGACGTCGGTGGCGCCGCCGTCGAGCCGGTAGAAGTCGAAGTCCCCGGTGCCGTCGCCGGCGCTGCCGTGCGGGCCGTCGCCGATGACGCCGCTGGTGCGGACCGCGCGCCGGGTGACCGGGAAGCCGGTGTCGCCGGCGAGCCCGATCGCGTCGTCGGGCTCGGGGAGCGGCGGCAGCACCGGGATCGTGTCGTCCAGCCTGATGTCGCCGGTCAGCGCGATCTTCGAGTCGGCGGGCGCGCGGGTGCCGAAACCCGCGATGTGCTCGGCGGTCGTCGGGGTGTCGTTGGCGCCGGTGACGCCGACCGGTTCCTGCTCCTGGTACGGCCGGGCCGCTTGCGCGCCGACGCGGTGCGCGCGTGCCTGCGCCTTGGCCTCGCGGGCGCGGGCGACCGTTGCCCAGTCGGTCTCGGCCGGTTTCGACGGGAACATCAGCACCGGATCGGGTTGGATCACCGGCACGGCCTGCGGTTCGGCGGTGGCGGCGGTCTGCCCGCCCCACAGCAGCGCGGCGGCGACCCCCGCCGCCAGCGCGCCGAGTGCGCGTTTCGTCATTGCTTCCCCCTGGCTCCCGGGATGTCCGGAACTGCCAGCAAAGCGTGCGGGAGCGCGAGGGGGTCGTGGTTCGGTCGAGGTTGGCCTGTTCACGTCAACTCCGGCGACGCCTTTCGGAGCAGCACGGCGGGGAGGTGGACGAGCGTGCGGCGGCACGGCTCTACCGCCGGGCTCACGTCGCGAGTCGGCCCGACCGCCGGGCTCACGTCGCGAGTCGCCGGTACAGCTCGCTGTCGCACAGCAACTCCGCCGGCGTTCCCCGTGCGGCCACCCGGCCACCGTCGAGCAGCACGACGCAATCCGCGCTGCGCAACGTCGACGGCCGGTGCGCGATGACGAGCAGGGCGCACTCGGCGGAGACGCGGGCGACGGTCTCGGCCAGCACGGCTTCGGTCATCGCGTCGAGTTGCGAGGTGGGTTCGTCCAGCAGCAGCAACGAGGGCTTGGTGAGCAGCGCGCGGGCCAGCGCGACCCGTTGGCGTTCCCCGCCGGACAGCGCGCAACCGCGGTCGCCGACCTCCGTGTCCAGCCCGGCGGGCAGGCGGTCGACGAGGTCGCCGAGGTCGGCGAGGCGCAGCACGCGGTCGATCTCGGCCGCGTCGGCGTCGGGGTCCGCGTAGGTGATGTTGTCCCGCAACGTGCCGTGCAGCACCGGGGTGTCCTGCTCCACGAAAGCCAGTCGCGCCCGGCACTGCGCCCGGCTCAGCTCGCGCACGTCGCGGCCGTCGAGCAGGATCGTCCCGCCCTGCGGGTCGTAGAAGCGCTCGACCAGGGCGAGGATCGTGGACTTCCCCTCTCCCGACCTGCCCGCGAGCGCGACCAGGGAGCGGGGCGGCACGGTGAACGACACACCGCGCAGCACCGGGCGGTCGGGGTAGTCGAACCGCACGTCCCGGAACTCCAGCACGGCGGTCGCCGCAGCCGGCTGCACGACGTGGGGAGAGCTCTCCCGGTTCTCCTCGACGGGCAGGGCGAGGACCTCCCACACGCGCTGCAACGCGCCCATGCCGCGCTGGATGGTGGTCACGGCGTGGAACGCCGACGCCAGCGGAACGGCGAGGTAGCTCGCGTACAGCAGGAACGCCACCAGATCACCCAGCGAGGCGGCGTCACGCGCGACGCGGACGCCACCGACGAGCAGCACGAGCAGGAGGGTGCCGTTGGCCGCGAGTTCGACGGCGGGATCGGCGATGCAGGCGAGTCTCGCGGTGCGCACGCCGGAGCGGTAGGCGGAGTCGGCCTGCCGGCCGATGCGCTCGGTCTCCCGCTGCTCCGCGCGGCTGGCCCGCACGGTCCGGATGGCGCCGAGGGCCCGGTCGAGGTCGGCCGCCATCGCGCCGACACTGGCCTGGGTCCGCTCACTGGCCGCGCGCATCCCCCGCACGGCGCCGACCACCAGCAGCGCACCGGCCGCGACGGTCACGAACACCAGGACGAACAGCGTGACGTCGAGCCACACCATCAGGACCACGATCCCGGCTGTGGTGAGGACACCGGTGACCAGGTCTACGAACGACTGGGCGACCACGTCGCGCAGCACGGTCGTGTCGGCGCCGGTCCGGGAGACCAGGTCGCCGATCCGGCGCTCGTCGTAGACCGGGATGGGCAGCTTCAGCAGGTGCCCGATCAGCGACCGGCGCAGTCCCAGCACGATGCCCTCGCCCGTGCGCTCCAGCAGGAACCGGCCGAACGCGCCGAGGAGTGCCTGGGCGACGAACAGGGCGGCGAGCGCGGCGACGAGTTCCCACGCCGTCCGGCCCGCGCCCGCCTCGGTGATGGCCTCCCGCGCGACCAGCGGTTGCGCCAGGCCCAGGACCGCGCCCACCAGGGTGAGCAGCACCGCGAGCAGCACGGCCCGCCGGTGGCCGCGCACGAGCCCGAGCAGGTCCCTGACCCGCGCGCCGGGCCCGGATTTCATCCCGCGGACCTCCGCGAGGGCGCCGGTGGCACCACGATGAGGCGGATGAAGTAGTCGGCGGGCAGGTGCTCGTCCACCAGCCGACCGTCCGCCTCGACCCAGGCGTGCGCGCCGAACGGCGGCTTCTTCCGCGCGCCGGTGCACCACGTCGGCCAGGTGCCCGTCAGGCGGCACAACAGCGCCGTGGCCAGCGAGCGGGGCAGGCACCCCTGCGGCCCGGCGCACGGGAGGCTGACCGCGAGCACCGCGTCGCGTGCCTTCTTCGCCTGGGCGTAGGTGGCGGGTCGGGCGCCGCGCCGGAGCACGGTGAGCACGGCGCGGAGGCGTGCCGGTGACAACCGCGCGATCAGGCCGGCCGCCGCGACCGCCAGCCGTGCGGCCACCCGTCGTGGCAGCGCGATGCCCCGCCGAGGGGGCCGGGTGATCGCGCCGGGGGACGTCACGGCGTGACCAGGTCGGCCGAGCGCAGGCTGTCGAGCAACGTCTCGACGTCGCTCCTCGCTTGGGGTTCGTCCACTTCGAACTGCTCGGTCAGCGCCTGCACCGCCTCGTCGGGCGTGCGGCCGGCCAGGAGCAGGCGCACCACCTCCGCGCCGGTCGGGTTGAGCTGCCAGTAGTCACCGGTGCGCTCGTCGAGCAGCACGGTGCCGTACTCGGTGTCCGCCGTGGACACACCGTCGCGGATCCGGAGGGGCATGCCGATCTCCCTTCATGCGGGCGTGGTGGAGCGAGCCAGGGCGCGCAGCCAGACCTCGCAGCCGATGGTCGTGTACAGGGTGGCCCGGCCCAGGTCCGGTGTGGACGGTCGGATGGCGAGCGCCCGGAGCTGTCGCGCGTCGACCAGGCCGAGGTCGGCCAATCGGGAGTCCTCCCACAACGCCAGCAGATCGCCTCGGTGCTCGCGCAGGCCCGCGGCGTCGTCGAGGGCGGACTGGGCTTTGGTGCTGCGCTCCAGGCACTCGTCGGCGACGACGCCCCGCATCGCCTCTTTCAGGACGGGCTTGTAGGTCCACGGGGTGACGCGGTCCTCCGGCCGCACGGACAGGAAGGCCTCGATCACGCGGTCGTCCATGAAGGGTGAGGTGATGGGCAGCCCGGCGTTCGCGGTGATCTGCTCCCAGTGCCGGATGATGCGGTTGGTGCTCCGGATCTGCTCCAGGTCGGCGTGCAGCCCTCTCGTCGGCGCCAGTGGTCGTGCGTCCGGTGCGACGGCCAACAGGGCTTCCCGCGCCAGGTCCACCGCTTCTTCCGTCACCCACGGGAAGAGCCGGGGCGGCATGCCCCACCCGAGACCGGTGGTGGCGACGTCGGCCAGGGGCGATCGCAGGTCGTCTGCGGCGTCGGCCAGCCAGGCGTGATAGGGCCGGTTGTCGGCCAACGCGCGGATCATCGGCAACCACGGTGAGTGCCACAACGAGCGATAACCGCGCAGTCGCCCGAGCGCGAACAGCGGTCGGCGGCGCAGCAGCGTGTGGTGGTAGGCGTCCGAGCACCAGGCGACGTGGTCGCCACCGATGCCGGTGAGGTGCAGGCGTGCCCCCTTGGCCGCGAGCCGGGGCAGGTGGGCCGACAACCGCGCTTGGTCCATCACGCCGATGGTGGGCTCGTCCACGGCGTCGTCGATGTCCCGCAAACCCGCGTACACCAGGGGGGACCGCTCGGCGGGCAGGCTGTCGTGGACCACGCCGGGCAGGTGCGCGGCGGCGCGGCGGGCCCACGCGAAGTCGTCGTCCGCGTCGTCCAGGCCCGGCCAGGTGAAGGCGATGATCTCGGCGTTCCCCCGGGCGGCGAGGAAGCACACGGATGTCGAGTCCAGGCCGCCCGACAGGTCGCAGCTCACCACGCCGCCGTGCCGGGTGCGCGCGTCGACCGCCTCCGCGAGCGCCTCGCCCGCCCGCACGGCGCCGTCCGCGATCGACAGCGAGGGCTCGGGCGGGTGCCACCAGCGGGACTGGCGGGTGCGGACGCCGTCCGGCTCGACCACCAGGTAGTCCCCGGGCGCCACCGAACGCACGCCCCGCCACATCGGGGTGTCCGCCAAGGGGTGCGGCACGGGGAACAGCAGCCGCACCGCGACCTGCTGCTCGTCCAGTTCCGCCCCGGCGAACCCGGCGAGGAGGTCGGCGCGATCGGCGACGACGGTGACACCCGCGACGACGGCGTGGAACACCAACCTCATGCCGGAAGCGCTGCCCTGGACCCGCAGCCGCCCGTCCACCGAGGCCACCAGGTGGAAGCTGCCGGGCAGCCGGCGCGCCAACCGGTCGAGGTCGGCCACGTCCCGCACCCGCTCGGCCTCGCGGGTGAGTTCCGCCGCCGTCACCGGGCAGCACCCGATCACCGCCAGCCTGGTGCGCCCGGTCTCGGCCACGGTGATCTCGCCGCCGGGGCGGCGGGCCACCAGCCACGGCCGTCCCGAGGCGTGCGTGACGTTCAGGTCGGCCGCGCCCCGGAAGGGGGCCACGGCGAGCGCGCCCTCGCAGTCCGGCAGGACCACGAAGCCGACGTCGCCGTGGCCCGGCGTGCGATTCGGCGCCGACATCAACGCGTCGGCGGCGTCAGTTCTTGCTGAAGATGAGGCGGTCGCGGCCGTTGCGTTGCAGCAAGCCGGTCACCTTCGAGAATGCGCCTGAGCGGATCAGGACCGGTGCCTCGTACACGCGCTTGGTCATCGTGCGTCCCTTCTCGTGAGGAATCTTCGAGTGGCGCCGCCCGGTGCTTTCACGAGCCGACGGACGACTGCGCGCACTCGGCGGCGGCCACGCCTCATCATGTAACCCGCGGCGGCCACCGCACGCTGATCCCCGAGAGGACCACTCGGACGAGCGAGAGACCGCCCGTGACCAGCGTGGAGGCAGTCGAACGGGTGTGCGCTCCCCACTTTCGACGGATGCCCGCGGTCGACCTCCGTCGGCGTGGTGCCCGACGGGAGTGCCGCCGTCGGGTCTCCGGCACGCGTGACCGGAACGGGGGAGGGCTCAGCTCCGGCGGGCGCCCTGGGGCAACGCCACCGACGCCAGCGCCTCGTCGACCGAGCCGAACACCGTCAGCAGCGACCCGAGGGACGTCAGCTGGATCGGCCTGAGCACGGCGCGCGCGGTCGCGACGACCGCGAGGGTGTCGACGCGAGCGCGGGTCTCCAGCAGCAGCGACAAGCCGGCGGAGCTGAAGAAGCTCACCCCGGACAGGTCGAGGACCAGGGCGGACGGGCGCTCGGCCAGGCCCGACAGCACGGCGGCGCGGACCTCGGGAGTGGTGTCGATGTCGACCTCACCGGCCACGCCGATGACGAGGACGTCGCCCGCTCGGGTGACACGGATGTCGAGGATCGGTGAGGGTTGCCCCATCGGCTCGGCCACGACGTCTCCCGGGTGTGATGCGGTGTCGAACCACAGTTGTACCAGGCCGACGCTACGTGCTGGGCAGCGGCGACGCACCCCTGCGCTCGCCGTGCCCCGGCCGTCCCAACCGGGGGACGGCCGCCACGATGTCGCTGTTCGACACGCCTTTGACCAGGTGCTCACCGACGCCGGCCGAGGTGAACTCGTGGAAGGCCTCCCGATCGGCGAAGGCCGACAGCGCCAGGATCCCGGTGTTCGGCGACCGGAGCCTGATCTCCCGCGCGGCCCGGCCACCACCACCGCCGGGCATGCGCACGTCGAGCACGACGACGGCGGGGCTGTGGCGTTCGACCAGCTCGATCGCCTCGTCCGCGTCCCGCGCCACCGCGACGACCTCGAAGTCCGGCTCCGCGTCGAGCACCTCGCGCAACGCCTCGCGGATCATCGGGTCGTCGTCCGAGATCACCACGCTGAGCTTGCGGTCGGTCACGGCTCACCGCCGGGGGAGTCCGGGATCCAGAACCGCACCTCCGCGCCACCGTCGGGGCCCTGTCCCACCGACCACCAGCCGCCCGCGGTCTCCGCGCGCTCCCGCATCTCGATCATGCCGAAGTGGTCGAACGCCGGTCGGTCGCCCGGCGCGCCCGGGTCGGCGCCGACGCCGGTTCCGACACCGACGCCGTTGTCCACGACCTCGACCAGCGTGCCGCCGCCGGTCGAGGTCAACGACACCTCGACCGCGGACGCCTGCGCGTGCTTGCGGATGTTGACCAGGGCTTCCTGGCAGATGCGGAAGATCGTGATCGCCGACTCGGCGGGCGGCTCGCGGTCCAGCTCGTGCCGCAGCCGGTACGTGATGCCCCACGGTTGGGCGACGTCGGTGAGGTAGTGGTCGAGGGCCTGCACCAGGCTGTGCCGGTCGAGCTCCGGCGGGCGCAGCCGGAAGACCAGGTTGCGCAGCCGTCCGATGGACGAGCGCACCGCCTCGTCCAGCTGCCGCACGACGGCCGCGTCCTCCTCGGGCAGCCGGTTGGCCAGCAGTTGCAGCCGCATGCCGACGGCGACCATGGACTGGATCGAATCGTCGTGCACGTCCCAGGCGATGCGGCGCCGCTCCAGCTCCTGGGCCTCCACGAGGTGGCTGACGAGCCTGCGCTGCTCGGTCAACGTCCGCTCGACCCGCCGGTGCTCGGTCATGTCGCGGGTGACCTTGGCGAACCCGCGCAGGCGGCCCGCGTCGTCGGTCAGGGCGGTGATGATGACGTTGGCCCAGAACCGGGTGCCGTCCTTGCGCAGCCGCCAGCCCTCGTCCTCGAACCGGCCGACCTCGGCGGCCACCTCCAGCTCGCGCCACGGCTTGCGCGCCACCAGGTCCTCGGGCGGGTAGAACAGCGAGAAGTGCTCGCCGACGATCTCCTCGGCCGAGTAGCCCTTGATCCGCTCCGCGCCCGCGTTCCAGCTGATCACCCGGCCGGTCGGGTCGAGCATGAAGATGGCGTAGTCGAGCACGCCTTGGACGAGCAGCCGGAACCGCTCCTCGCTCGCCCGCAGCGCCTCCTCGGCCCGCATCCGCTCGGTCATGTCGCGGGTGACCTTGGCGAACCCGCGCAGGCGGCCGGACTTCTCGAACAGGGCGGTGATGATGACGTTGGCCCAGAACCGGGTGCCGTCCTTGCGCAGCCGCCAGCCCTCGTCCTCGAACCGGCCGACCTCGGCGGCCACCTCCAGCTCGTACCAGGGCTTGCGCGCCTCGAGGTCCTCGGCTGGGTAGAAGGTCGAGAAGTGCTTGCCGATGATGTCCTCGGCCGAGTAGCCCTTGATCCGCTCCGCGCCCGCGTTCCAGCTGATCACCCGACCCGTGGGGTCCAGCATGAAGATCGCGTAGTCGACCACGCTGTCCACCAGCAGGCGGTACGCGTCCTCCGGCGGTTGTTCGAGCGCGGGGTGGGAGGAGTGATCAGCGGCCATGGCGTCACTGTGCACGATGCTCTGCCACGGTGCCACGGGCCTGCGCACCCGGCCTCAGGACGTCGCGTCGGCGGCCATCTCGCACCACACGACCTTGCCGCCGCGCTCGGCGTGCGCGCCCCAGGCCGTGGTCAGGTGCTGGACGAGCTGCAGGCCCCACCCGCCGACCGTGGCGGAGAGCCGGGCGCGCGGCAGGACCGGGCTGCCGTCCTCGACCTCGACCCGGAGCCGGCGCGCGTCGCCCGCCAGCCGGATGACGGGGATGGTGGCGGTGTGCCGCAGGGCGTTGGAGACCAGTTCGGAGGCGACGAGCACGACGTCGCCGTGGTCGCCCAGGTAGCCGAGGTCGGTGAGGGTCTTGCGGACGAAATCGCGGGCCAGGCCCGCCGCTCCCCGGTCGATCGGCGCGCTGAACTCAGCGACCGGGCCAGACACCGAGACGTCCACGGTCGTACTCTGCGGTATCGAGCGGTCGGTGCCCAGGCGCACCGTCACCGTCGCGTCTAGTGCAGCTGCACTAGTCGAGCAGGCCGTCGCGGCGGGCGATCGCCACCGCCTCCAGCTTCGACCTGGCGCCGAGCTTCTCCAGCACCCGTTGCACGTGGTTGCGCACGGTGTTGCGGGCGACGCCCATGCGCTCGCCGATCTCCTCCGTGCTCGCGCCCTCGGCCATGAGCAGCAGCGCCTCGCGCTCACGGACCGTGAGCGGCACCCCGTTGTCCTTGGCGCGGCCGGTGAGCTTGTCCAGCACGCCCGCGAGCAGCCCGCCGTCGAACACGACCTCGCCGGCCGCCACCCGCAGCACGGCGTCGGTCAGGTCCTCCAGGCGGGCGGACTTGAGCACGAGGCCCGCGGCGCCGGACTCCGCGGCGCGGGCGGCGACGGACACGGTCGCCTCGCCGGTCAGCACCAGCACGCGTGCGCCCCACTCCTCGAAGCCGGGGATCGCGTCCAGGCCGTCGCCGTCGGGCAGCCGGCGGTCCAGCAGCACCACGTCGGGCCGGTGCCTGCGGACCTCGGCCACCGCGTCGGCCACGGAGCCGACCGTGGCCACGACCTCGACCTCGCCCGAGTCCGCCCAGGCCAGCCGGATCGCCTCGGCCACCAGGTGGTGGTCCTCCACCAGGACCGCGCGGACGGGTCGGGACGGGTGGGGTGAGTGCGCCATGCTGTGCAGATCCTCGTCGCTGGTCCGGTCACCCACCCTAGACCTTCCGGTACCACCCGGTCCGATCACCACGCTCGAAGATCGGCACCGTGATCGCACGCGGGGCCGCGGCGAGCGGCATCGCGGGGACCGGGTGGCCGCGCGGCGTTCAGGCGACGCTGGTCAGCGCGACCCGACCTGCTCCTCCGCCGGCGCCGGACGCGGGGCGAGGACGCCCGCGAAACCCACCGCCAGCAGGCACAACGCCACCGGCACGAGGAACGCCACGTTCAGCGGGATCCAGTGGGCCAGACCGCCGATCAGCGCAGGACCCGCGAGCAGCCCCACGTAGCCGAGGCCGACGACCCGGGCCATCAACGCGCCCGACGACCGCTTGTCCAGGTTGCCCGCGGCCGAGAAGAGCTGCGGCACGCTGCCCGACAAGCCCAGGCCGAACAGCGCCCAGCCCGCGAACGCCGCCCACACCCACGGCGAGAGCACCACGAGCAGGAGCCCGAACGCGGCCAGCGCCGCCCCGTACCGCACGATCGCGACGGGCCCGACGAGCGCGGCGACCCGGTCGGTGGCGAACCGGCCCACGGTCATCGCCACCGCGAACGACCCGTAGGCGAACGCCGCCGTGCTGGTGGAGGTGCCGAGGACGTCCTCGGCGTGCAGCGCGGCCCAGTCGTTGGCGACGCCCTCGGCGAGCATCATGGCGAACGCGATCGCGCCCAGCAGCCACACCAGCTTGGTCGACGGCTTGGCCGACGGCGCGGCCGACGAGGCCTCTGCCGGCTCGGGACGGCCGTCCATCAGGAACCGGCCGGTCACCAGCGACACCACGATGGTGAACACGCCGCACGCGCTCAACGTCACCGTCGTGGGCACGTCGGCGTTCAACGTCACCGCGCCGACGACCGCCGCGATCGCGCCGCCGATCGACCACATCGCGTGGAACGACGCCATGATGGGTCGCGGGTAGGCCCGTTCGACGACCACGGCGTGCGAGTTCATCGCCACGTCGATCGTGCCGTTGCCGAAGCCGAAGCACGCCAGGGCCAGGCCCAGCGTCCACCACGACGTGGCCAGGCCCGGGAAGAACAGGGCGACGCCGAGGAGCACCCCGGCCGCGGGCAGCAGCTTGCGCTGGCCGAGCCGGTCGGCGAGCGGACCGGCGACCTGCATGCCGAGGAACGCCGCCGCGCCGAGCACGAGCAGCAACCCGCCGAGGGTGCTGTGCGAGATGCCGGTCGCGCGTTCGACGTTCGGGATGTGCACCACCCACAGGCCCACGGCGAACCCGTTGATGGTGAAGTAGATCCACGTCGCGACGCGTGCGGCGCGCGGCAGGGGGGTCGTCACAGGTTCTCCAGTCGTTCGGCTACGTGCACGAGCACCCCGCGCGCGGCCAGCTCGCGGCGCACGTCGGTGGGGGTGTCCGAGTCGGTGACCAGCACGTCCGGCCGGTCGGCTGGGCAGACGTGGGCGAGCGCGGTGCGGTCGAACTTCGTGGCGTCGGCGAGCACGATCGTGCGGCCGGACACGGCCATCGCCTGCTGCTTGACCTCGGCGTCGGCCAGGTTGTGCGCGGTGAGCCCGGCGTCCAGGTCGAACGCGCACGGGCTGAGCACGGCGACGTCGAACCGCAGGGCGCGCAGCGACGCCAGCGCCAGCGGGCCGACCATGGCCAGCTCACCGGGCCTCGGCTCGCCTCCGGGCAACAGGAGCCGCACCTCGGGCGCGTCGAGCAGCTCGCGCACCGCGTGCAGGGACAGCGGCATGACGGTGACCGGGCGGCCGCGCAGCAGCTTGGCCACCTCGACCGCCGTCGTGCCGCTGTCCAGCACGATCGTCTCGCCGTCGCGGATCAGCTCGACGGCCGCCGCGGCGATGGCGCGCTTCGCGCCGTTCGCGGTCGCCGTGCGCGCGGTGAACGGGGGCTCGACGCCCGCCGGGCTGAGCGGCACCGCGCCGCCGTGCACCCGGCGCAGCACGCCGCCCGCCGCGAGCAGGTCCAGGTCACGGCGGATGGTCATCTCCGACGCGCCGGTGGCCGCCGCCAGCTCCGCCACGGCGACCTGCGCGCCGGAGCGGAGCCGTTCGACGATCACCCGGTGGCGGTCGGCGCTCTTCACGTGAGCAACCGTCGCAAATCATGTGCGTTCGAACAAGTGAATTGTGCTTACGATCGCAGTCGGTCAGGTCGAGTAGACCTCCAGCTCGTTCACCCGCACGTAGCCGGGCTGGTGCGCGGGGCCCTGCGAGGCGCTGATCCGGACCAGCCGCGAGGTCCGGGCGGGGAAGGTGAGGGAGACGCTCAGCGACGCGTTGTCCGCGACCTCCGCGACGGTCGCGAACGCCGCGCCGTCCCAGACCTGCACCTGGAACGCGCGGATCGGATAGCCCTCGCTGGTGTGGACGACGACTCGGCGGACCGTTTTCGCGCTGCCGAAGTCGACCTGCACCCACTCCGGGCTGCCCGGCGGCCAGGTGCCGGGCGCGTTGGCCCAGCTGTGCGCGCCGCCCGGCCGGGTGTCGGGGACGCAGTCGTTGACGCGGTCGGGGGAGTAGCCGAGGTGCGTGCTGGACGCCGACGCGGTGCTCGCGCACGCCAGGTTGCCCGTCGTGCCGTCGCCGCCCTGGCTGCACGGGGTGAACCGGACCGAGCCGGTGTCGTACTCGCGGTGCGCGGAGTCGGCGAACCGCACCACGGCGTGGCCGGCGTCGTCGTCGCGCCGGTGCCAGGTGACGTTCGCGTCGATCGTCCCGCCGGGGGTCGGGAGGGACAGGGGCACGTCGACCAGCGGACCGCCGTCCTCCTCGTACCACTGGTAGGCGAGCACGTCACCGAGCGCCGAGCGGTCCCACGCGGTGACGAAGACCCCGGACGACTGCCACGAGCCGATGTCGTCCTGCGCCACGCCGGGCAGCGCGATCCGGCGCAGGACGGTTCCCGTGGTGGTGACGACCAGCACCCGCATCTCCCGCTCGCCCTCGAACCAGCTGCCGAACGCGGCGCGGTCCGGCACGCGCCACTGGTGCAGGTGCTCCAAGCCGTTGTCGCGGCGCGACCCGGTCGGGTCGCACACCGCCTGCCCGCTCACCTCCTCCGCCTGGAGGGCCGGCAGGGCGGAGGTCGGTTCGTGGACCGACAGCACCCACACCTCGTTGACGGCGGCGTAGCCCTCGTCGATCGCGTTCGGCAGTGGTCGGACGCCGCCGGTGGGCGAGAGGACGTAGCCGGGAGCGCTGGTGGCCCGTTCGTCGGCGGGCGCGACGGTCAGCACGACGTCGTCACCGGTGGTGACCCCTTCGTCGGCATCGGGGATGTGGATCTGCGCGTCGTAGGCGAAGCCGTTGACGCTCCGCAAGCCCGCGACGGCGGTCTTGAGCTCGACCCACCACGGCTCGTACGGGTTGACGACGTAGGAGTCCTCGGCGGCTTCGACGACCTCCCGCAACAACGCGTCGGTGTCGCCGTGGGACCGGGTGCTCGCGAGGTAGCGCACGAGCGCGCGGAGCCGGCTGTCGGCCGAGGCGGTCAGCACCGGCTGGACCAGGGCTTGCAGCTTCTGGTTGATCACGGTGTCGTCGGTGGGCGCCGCGGCGGCGGGCAGTGGTGCGACGGCCGCGAGCGCGGCGCCGACGAGCAGGGCGGCGAGCGTGGCGGCGATGGATCTTGTGCGTCTTATGGACGAGAACCTCCCCAGGTTTGCGCTACCGCAACGCTCCCGTTCGCACCGCGCGCCCACCATCCGCCGACCCGGTCATCCGCTCGCCCCACCGCTACCGCCCGGGGGCGGTCACCGAACGACCTCCAGCACGCCCATCATGCCCAGGTCCTCGTGGGAGGCGATGTGGCAGTGGTAGACCGTGCGGCCCGGTTCGCCGCGGAACGGGACGGCGATCGTGACGGTGCCGCCCGGTGGGACGTTGACGGTGTCGCGCCACGCCCGCAGCGGTTCGGGAGCGCCGTTGCGGGACAGCACCTGGAACGAGTAGCTGTGCAGGTGGAACGGGTGGTCGGTGGTGTGGTCGTTGACGACGTCCCAGACCTCCAGCGTGCCCAGGCGCGCCTGGAGGTCCACGCGGTGGTGGTCGAAGGTCTTGCCGTCCAGCGTGAAGTGGTCGGTTCCCGTGCCGTCGAACGCGATCCGGCGGCGGCGCACGGCGTTCGCCTCGTCGAGCGCCTCCACGTCGCGCAGCCGTGCGGGCAGGGCGACGGGAGGCAGGCCCGGTGGCACGTCCAGCGCGGCCAGGCGGAACGCGGCGCTCGCCGCACCGCCCTCGCCGTAGACCGAGTACGGCAGCGCGGTGAGTTCCAGGCGACCGGCGACGGTGGTGTCCACCAGCACCTCGGCGCGTTCACCGGGCGCCAGCAGGACCTCCGTCAGCTCGACCGGCTCGGCCACGAAACCGCCGTCGGTCGCGACCAGGTGCAGGGGCGTGCGCTCACCCGAGCGCAGCACGCCGACCAGCAGGTGGTCGCCGGCGGTGGCGTTGAGCAGGCGCAGGCGGGTCCGGCCGCTGGTGGGCGCGAGCACGGGCCGCACGGCGCCGTTGACGCTGATGTCCTGGCCGGTGCGGGTGAACACGAGCAGCCGGTCGTCGCACGACTTCAGCAGTTCGTCGGTCGCGCCGGTGACGACGATCGGTCCGGCCAGGCCCGCGAGCAGCTGTCGTTCGACGTCGCCGTGCGCGTGCGGGTGGTACCAGTAGGTGCCGGCCACGCCCTCGGGCACGGCGAACTCCTGCGTGCTCGTCGCGCCGGGCGGCAGGTGGGTCAGCGGCGCGTCCACGGCGGGTGCGAGCGGGAGGCCGTGCAGGTGGAGGCTGCTGTCGGCGTCGAGGTCGTTGCGGAAACCGAGTCGGACCCGGTCGCCCTCGCGGAGCTTGACCAGCGGACCGGGCGCGGAACCGTTGTAGCGCAGGGAGTCCCCGGACGCGGCGGCGACCAGTTCGCCGCGCAGCACGCCGTCCGCGCCCGCGTGCAGCGGCAGGGTGGTGTGCTCGGGGAGTGGCGGGCCGTCGGCCGGCCCTGGCGCGGCGAGGGTGGCGCGCAGGAGCGGCACACCGCCGGCGACGAGCGCCCCGGCGGTCAGGCCGCCCGCGATCAGCGCGGTCCGCCGGGACATCTTCCGCTCAGCCATGGTGGTGCGCTCCGGAGGGCGTCTCGGTCGCGGTCGTGGTGGGGGTCAACGCGCCCTCGGTGACGGTCAACCGGCCGACCATGCCCTTCTCCTGGTGGTCACCGGCCGCGCAGTGCACCGCGTACTGGCCAGGTCGGGCGTTCACCACGGCGATCCGGGTCCGGCCGCTGGGCACCTCGACGTCCACTCCCAGCTCGGTGATCGTGAACGTGTGGTTGTCGTCGGTGTCGTTGGTGAACTTGAACGCCACCGGCTGACCGCGACCGACGCGCAGCTGGGCGGGGGAGAACTTGAAGTTCGTCAGGTCCACGGTCGGCAGCGCGGCGAGCTGCTCGTCGGTGAGGGACCCGGTGTCGTCGGACTGCGGCCACCCGACGATCAAGGTCGCCGCCAACGCCACCCCGACGGCCGCGCCACCGCCGAGCCCGACGAGCCGCTCACCGTGGCCGGTGTCCGGTCGCAGCACCAGGACCAGCGACGAGACGATCGCGACCCCGGCGGCCACCACGAGCGCCGCCGCGACCGCGAACGGCAGCACGTCACCGGGGCGGACCAGGTCGAACGCCAGCTCCACCGGCCGGATGAACACGACCAGGGCCGCCACGGCGATGGTCACGACCGGCGCGACCCGGACCCGTCGCCACAGCAGTGCGGCGGCGGCCAGGGGGAGGGCGGAGAGGGCGGCCATGCCCGGGTTGGGTTGGCCGGCGAGGACCAGGAAGGCGATCGCGTTCGCCACGGCCAGCACCGCGGAGGCTGTGAGGGCGGTGGTCGGCGAGGGCGTTCGGCGGTCGAGGGCAGGGGCGGTCATGACAACTCCCGGGCGTGTGATTGGTTAGTCACTCACTACGTCTACAGCTCACCGCGTGGGCCGGTCTTCTGTCAAGCGATGCTGAGAGTGTGGCCGGTTTCGACTGGTGAGTGTTCAGTCACTCTTGTGGATCTGGTAACGGCGTCGAGAACCGCGTCGATGACCTGCGTACATACGTTCGGTGTCAAAGGGGGTGCCTCATGGAGGACCCTGCGGCAGGTCTGTTCCTGCTGAAGGCCGAGGTTCCGGTCGTCGTCACCGGCGAGGAGGACCACCAGGCTTGGCTGGCGAGGTATCCCGTCGCGCCGGGCGGGAGCTGGCGCGTCGTGGTCGCCCTGGCGTGGTGCACGATCAACTCCGGCAAGTACCTGGGCCAGTACGCCATCGAGGTCCGGTTGGACGGGCAGCGGGTCGGTGAGCTGACGTACCTGATGTCACGGCGGTACGCGGACATCATGGGCCAGGTGATCGACGCCGGCGGAAGGCCGGGCTGCGAGGCGGTGATCCGGGTCGGCGAGCGCGGTCACGAGATCGTGGTCCAGCTGCCGCGCGACCCGTCGGCCGTGGTCGTCCCGACAGGGGCCTTCGCTCCGCCGGTGAAGCGGAAGTCCCGCCGTCCGATGTGGATCGCCGCCGGGGCGGTGGTGTTCCTGTTCGTCGTCATCGGGGCCCTCGCCGACGAGCAACCGTCCACAACGGACTCAGCCGCCACGCTGAGCACGACCGCGACCGACGCGACAACCACCGTGCCGACAACCACCCTGCCGACCACGACCACGACCACGACCACGACGACAACCGTGCCGACCACGACCACGACAGCCCCGCCGACCACCACGACCACGACCACGACGACCCTTGCCGAGCCGGCCCCGAAGCCCCAGCCCCAGCCCAATCCGGAGCCGAAGCCGAAGCCGCAACCTCAGCCGCAACCTCAGCCGCAGCCGCAGCCGGAAACCCTGGCCCCGCCACCGCCCGCGCCGAACCAGGGCTGCCACCCCAGCTACGAGCCGTGCGTGCCCATCGCGAGCGACGTCGACTGCAAGCCCGGCAAGGGCAATGGCCCCGCGTACGTGACCGGCCCGATCAAGGTCATCGGTCCCGACGAGTACCAGTTGGACGCCGACCACGACGGCGTCGGCTGCGAGTAGGCGTCCGGAAAGGGAGAGGTGTCATGTCACGGAGGTTCGGTTCGTTATTGGCGTTGGTGGTGGTCGTGGCGGGCGCTGTGGCGGCCACGGCCGGCGCGGCCAACGCGGTGACGGTGGAGCAGGTCTGCGCCGGCACGTGGGCGGTCACCTACGACCCGCCCATCACCAACACGCCGCAGGTCGTGCGCGGCAACCTCACCGGGGTCTTCCCCACGTGCACGAACCCGGCCGCGCCCAGCGGGTTCTACGGCCAGGAGTTCACCGACACGGTGTCGTGCGCGACGCTGCTCACCGCGGGCGCGGCGTCGCGCACGTACACGTGGACCAACCCGCTGGCCGCGCCGACGACGTTCACCTACAACTGGACGGTCAGCGACGTCGCCGGCCAGGCCGTGATCACCAACACCGGCTTGATCACCAGCGGCACGTTCGCGGGCGCGAGCGCGGAACAGGTGGCCGTGCTGGTGACCCCGGACGTCCTGCAGTGCGCCGGCGCCGGGATCTCCAGCCTCACCGGCCCGACCACGCTGACCGTCTTCCGCCCGTAGCCGCGCCGGTCACCAGTCGAGCGGGAGGGTGGCGACGTAGTCGGTGAGCAGGCCGGTGATGAGCCGGTGGTCGTTGAGGGAGAAGTGCCAGTCGCAGCCGAGCCGGTCGAGCCTCGGGTCCTCGTAGTTCCAGAAGCGCACGAGGTCGTCGCCGCCCGCGTTGCGGGTGGTGACGACCTGCCGGGCGGCCTCGGCGAACAGGTCCGTGGCGCTGACCACGATGACGGTGTCGGGGCCGTACTGGGCGCGGAGCTTGTCGAGGAAGCCCAGGTACGCGGTCCGGTAGGCGGCGGTCAGGCTGTCGGGGGTCCACGGCTCGCCGGGGTTGATCGCGGTGGAGAAGTCGTTGGTGCCCAGGCCGACGACCACGAGCTGGGGCCGCCACGTGTCCGGGTTGCGCCACACGTCGCCGGCCACGTTCTGCAGGCCGCGGTCGTAGTAGGTGCGGAACGTGGTGTCCGGGTCGCCGCCGTTGTAGTTGCGGACCATGCCGCGGCCGGAGTGGGCGTTGACCTGGTAGTCGGCGCCGAGGGCGCGGGCGGTGAGGGGGCCGAACGCGAGGTCGGTGTTGGTGTTGCGGTCGACGCCGCCGTTGGCCGAGCAGTCACGGGTGGTGGAGGTGTTGCCGTAGCCCGCGGTCAGCGAGTCGCCGATGAACTCGATCTGGCGGGTGCGCGCGGCGGGCTTGGCGAGGATCTCGCCGCCGGCGGCGGGCAGGAACCCGCCGAACTCGCCGCTGGCCCAGGTGCTCTCGGTGCGCTTGACCAACCGGACGGTGTGCTCGGCGTCGGTCAGGCCGTTGATCCACCGGGTGACCCGGCCGGGCGTGACCAGCGTGGCGACGGTCCGGCCGTCGACCTGGACGTCGTAGTCGTTGACGGCGTCGTTGAGCACGATGCCGACACCGGTGCCGCGGAAGCGGCTCTCGAAGTAGATGCCGGGCCACGTGTACCGCGCGGTGTCCGCGGTGGCCCGGACCCGGCCGACGGTGTGCGTCCGGCCGAGGATGTCGGACACCGGCGGCGTGGACGTCGTCGTGGTGGTGGTGGTCGACGTGACGGTGGTCCCGGTGCACGGGGTGCCGTTGAGCGCGAAGTCGGTGGGCGCCGGGTTCGAGCCGGTCCACGAGCCGTTGAAGCCGAACCCGGCGCTCGCGCCGGTGCCGAGGCGGCCGTTCCAGCTCACGCTGTCGACCTGGACCCGCGCGCCGGACTGGCTCACCGTGCCGTTCCAGAGCTGGGTGACCTTCTGGCCGGCGGCGAACGACCACGTCAGCCGCCAGCTCGCGACCGGGTCGCCGAGGTTGGTGACGCTCGCGTTCGCGCCGAAACCACCCGACCACTGGTTGGTCACCTGGTAGGTGACCTTGCAGCCGACGGCCGCTTGGGCCGGTGCGGTGACGGCGACGGCGGTCAAGGCCGCGGTCACGCCGACGACGGCCACGCCGGCGATCGCCGACCGATAGCGGGTGGTGTGCACCTGTTCCTCCACGATCCGGGTCCGACGCTGGGCCTGGGAACGCTCCCGGGCGACCGTAGCGAAGAAGTTGCGCAGCGAGAAGGTCTGGCGCGGATCGGGCCGGGGAGCGTATCGATTGGTGTCAGGCCCGATCGGCTCGCGTCAGCGCGACCACCGGGATCGTGCGGGTCACGCCGGCCTGGTAGCCCGCGTAGAACGGGTACCGACGGGCCACGGTCTCGAACGCCCGATCACGCTCCGCGCCGTCGAGGACGACCGCGTCGGCGGCGAACCGCTCGCCTTCCACCTCGACGGTGACCTCGGGGGTGGACACCAGGTTGTGGTACCAGTCCGGGTGGCGCGGCTTGCCGAAGTTGCTGGCCACCACCAGGTAGCGGTCGCCGTCGCGGTGGTGGAGCGTGAGGATGCTCCTCGGCTTGCCCGACCGCGCACCGGTCGTGGTCAGCAGCAGCAGGTCCATGCCGGCCATCGCGCCGCCGACCCGGCCGCCGTTGGCGCGGTACTCCTCCAGGACGGCCGCGTTCCACGCGAAGACCTCCTCGCGGGACGCGTCCGGTGCCGGAACCTTCTCGCTGGCCTTAACGCTCACCCGTGCTCCTTAGCTGATTGCTCGTGCCGCAGGACCCGGTCGTGGCGCGGACTGCCGGTTCCGCGCCGGGTTCCCCGTCCCGAAGATATGCCGGGACACCAGCGTCCGCACCCGTCTGCTGTGAGGTGCCGGGTGATCAGCGGTGCACGTCGTGGGCATCACCCGATCGTTCGGTTCGTGCGCGCACGCCCGGCCGAGGAACGCCTCCGGTGCCAGGATCCCGGGCGAGAACCCGGTCCTCGAACGAGGTAGGAGCGCGAATGCAGGTCCCGTGGCGGTTCCTGGTCGTCCTCGCCGTCGGCGCCGTCACGGTGTCGAGCACGGCCGCCGCGCCGGCCGACGTGGCGACCCGGCAGCACGCGCCCGCGCTGGAGCTGGACGGCGACTCGTTGACCTGGTCGCGGTTGGTGGAGGTGCTCGAAGCCGACCGCGTCACCGTCCGCCTCGGCCTGAAGTCCCGCCAGGAGATGGTCAAGACCCGGCAGGGCGCCGAGGCGGCGCTCGCGGCCGGGCAGCGCGTGTACGGGTGGAACCAGGCGTTGGGCCCGTTGAAGGACCAGCCGCTGCCCGAGGCGGACCGGGTGGAGTTCCAGCGCCGGGTGCTGCGCTCGCACGCCGCCGGTGTCGGTCCCGCGCTGGACGACCGGGTGGCGCGGTTGGCGTTGGTGCTGCGGGCCAACACGATGGCGCGCGGCACGATGGGGGTGCGGCCGGAGTTCGTCGACCGGATCCTGGAACTGGTCAACGCCGGCGTCACGCCGCGGATGCCGGAGATCGGGTCGTTGGGCACCGGCGACCTCCAGCCGATGGCGGCGGCGGGCCTGGTGCTCACCGGCGAGCCCGCGCCCGCCCGCTTCCAGGGCCGGGAAGCGCCCGCGCCGGAGATCCTCGCCGCGGCCGGCGTCGCGCCGACGTTCCAGCTGGCGCAGGGCGAGGCGTTGCCGCTGATCAGCGGGAGCAGCGTGGTCACCGCGCGGTACGTCGACGCGGTCGTGCGCGCGGAACGGCTGCTCGACACCTATGACGGCGCGTTCGCGTTGTTCCTGGAGGCGACCAGGGCCGAACAGGGCGCGTTCGACGCCCGCACCCACGACGAGCGGCGCATCCCCGCCGAGGTCGAGGCCGCCCGCGTCACCAGGGCGTTGATCTGCGGCACGGGGTGGATGACCGAGGAGGGGCGCAAGGCGATCAGCGACGAGGGTCCGCGCATCCAGGACGCCGTGTCGGTGCGCGCCACCCCGCACATCGTCGGGGCGCTGCGGCAACGGCTGACCGACGCCCGCGTTCACGTCGAACGCGAGGCGAACGCGTCCACGTCCAACCCGCTGGTGTTCGCCAAGCCGGGCGGCGGCCACGAGTTCGTCATGGGCGGCAACTGGGACGCCGCGCTGCTCGGCCACGAGATCGACTCGCTCAACGCCCAGATCGCCGACCTCGGCGTGCTGTCGCAGGAGCTGTCCGCGCGGCTGCTGTCCGAGAAGTGGAGCTACCACCTGCCGGCCAACCTCGCCGGCGGCGAGATCGGGCTGAACTCCGGCATGGTGCAGGCGCAGACCGTCGCGGTGGCGCTGGTGCCGGAGATGCAGCAGCTGGCCACGCCCGCCGGCACGCTGTCCCGGCCGGCGAAGTTCGGGCAGGAGGACCACAACACGATGGCGATGGCCTCGGTCCGCGCCCTGCACGCCAACCTCGACCGCCTGGAGACGGTGCTGGCGGTGCACGTGCTGATGGCGGCCCAGGGGATCGACCTGATCAAGGACAAGATGGCCGCGTTCCCGTTGGGCCGGGGCACGGACCGGCTGCACCAGGCCGTGCGGCGGCACATCGCGCCCCTGGTCGACGACCGCTACCTGACCCCGGACCTGGAGAAGGCGACGGAACTCGTGCGCAGCGGCGAACTGAGCCGGGAGGTGCGGGCCGCCCTCTCGCCGGGACAGGACAAGTGCGCGGCGTAGAAGGGGTTTCCGCGGTGGCTTAGCCGGCTGGTGTTGGTCCCCTCGCGCCCTCCGCCGTCCGGCCGCACTCGCCCCAACCCGGCCCACCGCGCCGCACGGCCCGCTTAAGGTGCGGGGATGGCGGAGGACGGGTTCGTCGAGGTACGCGGGGCCAACCGGGGCAACAACGTGATCCTGCACCTCTTCGCCCTGGCGTTGATGGTCACCGGACCGATCGTCTACGCGGCCAACGACGGCGGCACCGTCGGCATCGTGCTCACCGTGGTGCTGCTGCCGCTCGGCATCGCCGTGTGGCGCGGTATCGCGCGCGCCAAGCGGCGGCTGCTGCGCCTGGACGAGGTAGGTCTGCCCGCGACCGCCGAGGTCCTGTCGATGGAGCCGATCAGCGAGGACTCCACGGTCCGCGTCCGGCTGCGGATCAGCGGCCCGGACGTGCCCGAGTTCGAGATCGAGCACGACGCCGGGTACCACCCCAGCCTCAGGCCCGGGAACAAGCTCGTCGCGGCGGTCGACCCCGACGACCACCGCGACTTCGAACTGGACTACTAGGACAGGCCTTCCGCTCGGAGTCGGACCGAGGCCGCCTCGGATAACAGGGAGTGCCGCCGAACGCCGGCCTCCAGCGGGCTCGGGAGGTCCGCGATGGTTCGGACCTTTGTGTGGGATTGAGCGGTGACGCTGTGGGAGCGCTCCCAAATGTGAGGCTTCTTGTTGTCTTCTGCGGGGGTTTGTGGATAGATGAACGGCGTTTGTGATGGGCCTCATAGCCGAGCCCCGAGGAGAGTTCCATGCCCCGTGCCGCCAGACGGCTGTCCGCCCTGCTCTTGGCACTCCTGCTCACCCCCGTCCTCGCCGGTACCGCGACCGCCGCCGCGCCGCCCGCGCACGGCCTCAAGGGCGAGTACTTCCGGATGTCCGCGCCCGGCGCCCGCGACTTCGCCGAGTCCGGCGGCGCCACCCTCGACCCGAACGTCGACTTCGCCGACCTGACCGGCACGTTCCAGCAGCTCACCGGCCGCACCGAGCACACCACGGCCCGCTGGACCGGCAGCCTCACCGCGCCCGCCACCGGCGACTACACCTTCCACGCCATCGGCGACAACGGCTTCCGCCTGTTCCTCGACGGCGCG
This sequence comes from Actinosynnema sp. NPDC002837, assembly GCF_040295345.1. Taxonomy (NCBI): domain Bacteria; kingdom Bacillati; phylum Actinomycetota; class Actinomycetes; order Pseudonocardiales; family Pseudonocardiaceae; genus Actinosynnema; species Actinosynnema sp. NPDC002837. The sequence goes on along the minus strand of NZ_JBEOVG010000006.1, from coordinate 47,493 downwards.
CCGGTCATCGACCACTGGGTCGGCGACTGGGACGTCGAGCAGCACAGCGCGCCGGTCCACCTCGTCGCGGGCGAGCGGCACGACTTCCGGATGGAGCTGTTCCAGGACGTCGGCGGCGCGAACCTGCGCCTGCGCTGGTCGACGCCGACGCTGGCCAAGCATCCGGTGCCGGAAACGGCGTTCCTCCCGCCCGCCGACTTCCCGGTCTACCCGGTCGGCCTGACCGTGTCACCGGACGGCCGGCGGCTGGAGGCGGCCTTCGACCAGCCGGTGACCGCCCTCGGCGACCTGAAGTCGCACCTCAAGGTCGAGGTCGACACCGTGCCGTTCCCGATCGAGTCCGCCGCCGTCGACCGGCGCGACCGCACCAAGGTGATCGTGAAGCTCGGCGCGACCATCCAGAAGCCGCAACGCGTCCGGGTCACCTACGACGGCAGCGGCGGCCTGGTCGTGGGCGCGGAAACGGTGCCGCGGATCATCCGCAGCGCGACCAACACCTCCACCCAACGCCTGCTGACCGAGTGGGGCGAGGAACTCGACGAGGACCACCCGCTGCCCGAGTACCCGCGCCCCCAGCAGGAGCGCGACGAGTGGCTCAACCTCAACGGCCGGTGGGAGTTCTCCGCCGCCACCGCCGGGCAGCAGCCCGCGTTCGGCCGCGCGCTGCCCGAGCGGATCACCGTGCCGTTCCCGGTGGAGTCCCAGCTCTCCGGGCTGGAACGCCACGAGGACCACATGTTCTACCGCCGCCAGTTCGAGGTGCCGCGCGACTGGCGCGTCGGCCGCGGCCAGCGGCTCAAGCTCAACTTCGGCGCGGTCGACCACCACGCCAGGGTGTGGGTGGACGGCACGCTCGTCGCCGAGCACACCGGCGGCTACACCGCGTTCACCGCCGACATCACCGACGCCCTGCGCGGCGGCGGCAGGCACGAGCTGATCGTCGCCGTCACCGACACCACCGGCGACAACCAGCCCATCGGCAAGCAGTCCCGCAACCCCGGCGGCATCGTCTACACGCCGTCCTCGGGCATCTGGCAGACCGTGTGGCTGGAGCCCGTGCCGGACAAGGCGATCGACGACGTGAAGACCACGCCGGACATCACCAAGGGCACGCTCACCGTCCACGTGTCGTCCTCGACGGCCTCGGTGAACGCCAGGGTCACCGCCACCGCCCGAGACAAGCGGGGCACGAAGGTCGGCACGGTCACCGGCGCGCCGAACACCGACCTGACCCTGCCGGTGCCGAACCCGCGCCTGTGGAGCCCGGACGACCCGTACCTGTACGACCTGGACGTGACCCTGGAGGACGGTCGCAGCAAGGACGAGGTCGAGAGCTACTTCGGCATGCGTTCGATCGGTGTGCGCACCGTGGCCGGCTTCCCGAAGCTCGTCCTCAACGGCGAGCCGGTGTTCTCCCTGGCCATGCTGGACCAGGGCTTCTGGCCCGACGGCCTCAACACCGCGCCCAGCGACGAGGCGCTGGCGTGGGACATCAAGGCCCAGAAGGACCTCGGGTTCAACGCGCTGCGCAAGCACATCAAGGTCGAGCCCGCCCGCTGGTACTACCACGCCGACCAGCTCGGCATGTTGGTGTGGCAGGACTTCGTGAACGTCAACGTCACCGACGAGACCGGGCAGCAGGCGTTCCTGACCGAGGGCAGGCGCGCGATGGAGCAGCTGCACGACTCGCCGGCCATCATCGGCTGGGTCGTGTTCAACGAGGGCTGGGGCGAGTGGAACCGGGAGGAGACCGGCCGCATCACCGAGTCGGTCAAGGCCGCGGACCCGTCCCGGGTCGTCAACGCGCACAGCGGCGTCAACTGCTGCGCGTCGAAGGGCGACTCGGGCAAGGGTGACGTGATCGACCACCACGACTACAACAACACCGACCCGGCCTGGCCGGACGCCACCCGCGTCGCGATGGACGGCGAGCACGGCGGGTTCACCCTGCGCACGCCCGGCCACCAGTGGCCCGGCGCGCCGGCCGTGATCTACAGCGGCGTGCCCGACAAGGCCGCGTTGACCGCGAAGTACGTGTCGAACACCGAGACGTTCTACCTCGACGCGGCCGGCGCGGAGCTGTCCGGGTCGGTCTACACGCAGATCACCGACGTGGAGACCGAGCTGAACGGCCTGTGGACCTACGACCGGCGGGAGATCAAGGTCGACCCGGGACCGGTGCGTGAGATCAACAGGCGGGTGGTCGCGGCCGGCGCCGCGGCGGCCGAGCGCACGTACGACGGCAAGGGCTCCTGGTCCTTGGACGGCAACGGCGACGACACGAGTGGCGCGCCGAACCCGTTGTCCCTCACCGGGGACGCGGCGTGGACGGCCGGCGTGCGCGGGCAGGCGCTGACGTTCGACGGGAACGGCGACTACGCCCAGACCACCGGACCGGTGCTCGACACCACCGGCTCGTACTCGGTGTCGGCGTGGGTGCGGATGGACTCGCTGCCCGGCAACTACGCCACCGCCGTCAGCCAGGACGGCCGGCGCGTGGAGAACCCGTTCTACCTCCAGTACGGGCAGGGCCGGTGGGCGTTCAGCGTGCCCGGCGGCCGGCGGGCCACGCTGGCCGCCACACCGGAGCTCGGCCGCTGGTATCACCTGGTCGGCGTGCGTGACGAGGCGGCGGGCGAGACGCGCCTGTACGTCGACGGCGTGCGTGCGGCCGCGATCCCGATCGGGCCGGACGAGGTGAGCACCGGGCCGTTGGCCGTCGGCCGCGCCAAGTACGCGGGCGTCCGCGGCGACTTCTGGCACGGCGCGGTCGACGAGGTCCGCGCCGTGGACCGCGCCCTGACCGACGCGGAGGTGGCCGAGCAGCACGCGGCGCGCTGACCGGGCACGTGAGGACGGAGGGCTGCGGGATGACGGTCCCGCAGCCCTCCGTGCTCGACCAGCGTGTTCTGCCGGGCGTGACAGCTTCAGGTCACAGGTCCTGCCGGTTGCCCGTCGCTCCCTAAGGTGGGTGAATGATCTTCCCTTTGAAGCCGTGGTGAGCGGGCACGGCGTGGTCGACCGCGCTCAGCGACTGCTGCGGGAACGGATAGTCCTGCTGACCTCCGAGGTCGACGACGCGGCGGCCGACCAGGTCGTCGGCCAACTCCTGCTCATGGAACAGGCCGATCCGACCGCGGACATCCACTTCTACCTCAACTCGCCGGGCGGCGGGGTCACCGCGGGCATGGCGATCTTCGACACGATGCGGCACATCCGCCCCGACGTGGTCACCTGGGCCGCCGGACTGGCCGCCGGCATCGCCGCGGTCCTGCTGTCGAACGGCGCGCCGGGCAAGAGGTACGCGCTGCCGCACGCCAAGATCATGATGATGAAGCCGTCGTGGCCGGCCGACCCGACCCCGGCGCAGCTCGACATGCTCGCCCGGACCACCGACGAGATGACGGCCATCGTCGCGGCGCAGACCGGTCAGCCCGTCGAGCAGGTCGCCGCGGATGCCGCCGCAGGCAGGTGGTTCACCGCGGAGGAGGCCCTCGCCTACGGCCTGGTCGACGGGATCCGCGACCGGCTGGGCCGCAACCCGCAGTGATCCGCCGGGGTCGTGGTCGGCTCGGCGTGGGGACGCTTCGGGGTGCCGCGGCTCGACTGGTCGGCCGTGAAATCCGGGTGCGGGCACGGGGGAGGGCGGGTGTACTCCCGTCATGGTCGAACACCGTCAGCGTCACACCGACGAGTGGGTCGCGCACTTCGTCCGCCGGGGCCACCGCGCGCCGCGCCCGCTGGCCGCCGGGGTCGAGGGCGCGGTCTACCGGCTCGACGCGGGTCTGGTCGCCAAGGTGTGGAGCGGCCGGCCGCCGGCGGACCTCGACCTCACGCGTCGGGTCTACGTCGACGTCGCCCGGCACCGGCTGCCCTTCGCCACGCCGGAGATCCTCGACACCGAGGTCCACGACGGCGTCCTCGTCACCTACGAACGGGAGCTGACCGGGACACCCTTCCGCGCCGACCCGGTCATGACCTCCGCCGAACGCGACCTGCCCGCCACCGAGACCACCGCGCTGCTGACGGTCCTGCGCGGCCTCGCCACCGTGCCCGGCACCGAGGCCATGCGCGAACTCACCGTCCAGGGCGACGACCGCCCCCTCTGGCACGGGCACGCGCGGTTCCCCGACGCGCTCGCCGCCCTCGTCCGCCGTGCCGCCCGCCGCCACGGCGACCTGCTCGCCTCCCACGTCCCGGACCTGCACGCCACGGTGGCACGGGTCCTCGCCGCCCTCACGGCCCTGCCCGACCCGCCCGTCAGCGTCGTCCACGGCGACCTCGTCCCGCCCAACATCCACGTGGACGACACCGGCCGCCCCACCGCCGTGCTCGACTTCGGCTTCTTCACCACCGCCGGCGATCCCGCGTTCGACGCCGCCGTCACCGCCGCCGTCTGGGACATGTACGGACCCCACGCCGACCACCACACCGCGACCCTCACCCGCCTGTTCGCCGACGAGCTCGGCCACCCCGTCAAGACCCTCGCGCTCTACCAGGCCGTGTACGCCCTCACCACCTACGACCTGTTCTCCGCCGATGGCGGCGACGGCCACTTCCACTGGTGCGCCGCCCTTCTCCGGAGCGGGGCGACCCGGGGTGGCAGGGTGTGGCCATGAGCACCTTCGTGTTGGTCCACGGCGGGGGCGGCAGCGGTCGGGACTTCGAGCGCCTCGAACCCGAGCTGCGCGTGCGCGGCCACGACGTCGTGGCCCCCGACCTGCCCATCGACGACCCGGCGGCCGGGCTCGCCGAGTTCACCGAGACCGTCGTGGACGCCATCGGCGACCGCCGGGACCTCGTGGTGGTGGGGCACTCCTACGGTGGCTTCACCGCACCGCTGGTGTGCGCACGGCTGCCCGTGCGGCTCCTGGTGTTCCTCGCCGGGATGGTGCCCGCGCCGGGGGAGAAGCCGGGCGACTGGTGGGACAACACCGGCTTCGAGCACCCCGAGGGCCTCGACGACACCGAGGTGTTCTTCAACGGCGTCCCGGCCGACGTCGTGGCGCGGGCCCAGGCGCACGGCCGATCGCAGGTCAGCGCGGAGTCCTCCGAGCCGTGGCCGCTCGACGCGCTGCCGGACGTGCCCACCCGCGTGCTGCTGTGCCGGGACGACCGGTTCTTCCCGCCGGAGTTCCAACGGCGGGTCGCGCGCGAGCGGCTCGGCCTGGAGCCCGACGAGATCGACGGGCCGCACTGCGTCCCGGTCAGCCACCCGGTGGAGCTGGTCGAGAGGCTCGTCTCGTACCTCTAGCCGGCGCGGTGTCCCGGGTGGGGCGGGTCGTCGGGAACCGCCGGCAGTATGGGGCCATGCCTGCCAATCTCGAGAGCTCCGCCGGCGTGGCCGTGGAGAACGACTACGACGGCTTCGCCGAGGCGTACGCGGCGGAGAACGAGACCAGCCTCCTCAACGCCTACTACACCCTGCCCGCGGTCCTCGACCTGGTCGGGGACGTGGCCGGGCGGCGGATCCTCGACGCCGGCTGCGGCTCCGGCACGGTGACCGCGGCGCTGCGCGACCGCGGCGCCGTCGTGTCCGGTTTCGACCGCAGCGCCAAGATGGTGGAGCTCGCCCGGCGGCGACTGGGCGACGACGTGGACCTGCGGGTCGCCGACATCGCCGCGCCGCTGCCGTACCCCGACGCCGCGTTCGACGACGTCGTCGCGGCCCTGGTGCTGCACTACCTGGAGGACTGGACCGGACCGCTGACCGAGCTGCGGCGCGTGCTGGAGCCCGGCGGGCGGCTGGTCGTGGTCGTCAACCACCCCCTCCTCGTCAAACTGGTGGATCCCGCGGCCGACTACTTCGCGACCAGCAAGTGGTCCAGCGAGCACAGCTTCAACGGTCAGCCGGCCGTGCTCACCTACTGGCACCGGCCGCTGCACGCGATGACCGACGCCTTCACCGCGGCCGGCTTCCGCACCGCCGTCATCAGCGAACCGCACCCGGCGCCGGAAGCCCGCGAGCTGTTCCCCGACGAGCTGGCGAAGTTCCCCTCCGGGGCGTTCCTGAGCTTCCTGTTCTTCGTCCTGGAAGCGGTCTAACCGGGGGGGCACGTCGGCGGGGGTGGGGCAGTGGGAGAGCGGGGCCTGCTCGGCTCGTCGTTCGGCACGGCGGCGGCCGCGTACGCCGAGCACCGCCCGGACTACGCGCGGGCCGCGGTGCGGTGGGCGGTGGAGTTCTCGCCCGGCCGGCGGGTGCTCGACCTCGGCGCCGGCACCGGCAAGCTGACGGCCACGCTGCTCGCGTCGGGTGCCGACGTCGTCGCGGTCGAGCCCGACCCGGCGATGTTGACCGAGTTGCGCCGCGCGTTGCCGGGCGTCCGTGCCCTGGCGGGTAGCGCGGAGGCGATCCGCCTGCGGGACGCGTCCGTCGACGCGGTCCTGGCCGGCAACGCCCTGCACTGGTTCGACCTCGCCGTGGCGGGGCCGGAGATGGCCAGGGTGCTCGCGCCCGGCGGTGTGCCGGCCGGCCTGTGGAACGTGCTGGACGACCGGGTCGACTGGGTCGCGGGACTCACGCGGGTCGCCGGGAGCGCGGCGGTCGGTCCGCGTGACACGGTGATCAGTTGGCGCGCGGCGACGGCGGGCCTGCACCTTCCGGAGACCGGGGCCGCCCGGTTCGGCTCACCGGAGCAGGTCGAGTTCCCGCACGGGCAGCGCCGCACCGCCGACTCCCTCGTCGCGACGCTCGCGACCCGCGCCGGGATGCTCGTCATGCCGGAACGGGACCGCGACGCCACGCTCGGCGCGATCCGGGCCTTCCTCGCGAGCCGACCGGAAACCGGCCGGGGCGGGTTCACCCTGCCCATGCAGACCGGCGTGCTCCGCGCCCGGCGGCTCTGAGGGCGGTGTCCTTCGATCGGTTGTCGGTCATCGCCGTTCGGTGACGGTCACGGTGTCGCCGTCGGCACCACGACTCGCGCCGGACGTCGCGCTACGAGTGCGATCCCCACGGCGTCGCGGACATCGTCCACAGAGGACCCGCGGCCGGGCGTGAGCACGACCCGGCCGCGGTGCGCGTCACTGCTTGGGCGGGGTCGGGTGGCCTTCCGACGCCTGCACGACGACGATGCCCTGGCCGGACAGCGCGAGCTGGTACGCCTCACCCGAGCCGCGCCCGATGGCGGCGCCGAGCTTGGCGGTCTTGCGGATCGAGGACTGCAACGAGGTGGACCACAGGACGGAGGACTGCATGTCGACGTACGTCGGCACGTCCACGTTCAGCACGACCGGCGTGCCGAAGGCGGTGACGGCGAGCGCGCCGGTGCCGGTGAACGTCGTGTTGAACAGGCCGCCGCTGAGCATCGACGCGCCTTCGACGCGGTTGATGTCCCACGTGAGCGTGCTCTCGAACGCGAGCACGTTCCGGCCGTTGACGGTGACGCCCTCGTCCTCCAGGTAGAGCACGAACACCTCGTCGGCGTCCTGGGCGAGGAACACGTCCCCGCTGCCGGACACCTTCATCAACGACATGCCCTCACCGGTGAAGGCCTTCTTGAACAGCTTGCCCAGACCGCCGCTGCCCTCGTAGGCGAAGTCGACGTCGCCCTGGTAGGCGACCATCGACCCCTGCTTGGCGAAGAAGAACCCGCCGCTGCCGGTGAGGTCCACCTTGAGCATGCGGTCGTTCTGCAACTGGAAGCTGCCGGGCTCGACGGACCGCTCGGCGTGGTTGAACAGTGAGCTGCGCATGCCCCGATAGTGCAGGTGATCACCGGCGGACGCACCACCGGGGGTCACGCCGGGTCGCCGAGGAGGCGGTCCTCGCGCAGCGGCGACGCCGGCACGCGCAGCACGCGGGCTGCCCACGTTGGCAGCCACCAGTTCCACCGCCCCATCACCGCCACCGCCGCGGGCACCAGCACCGACCTGATCAGCGTCGCGTCCAGGACGATGCCCAGCGCCACACCCGACGAGAAGACGGCCACGTCCAGCTCACCGCCGAACGCCATCGAGGCGAACGACAGGAACAGGATCAGCGCCGCGCACGTCACCAGGCGCCCGGTGCGCCGGACCCCGTGCACCACGGCGGTCGTGGTGTCGCCGGTGCGGTCGTACTCCTCGCGCATCCTCGCGATGATGAACACCTCGTAGTCCGTCGACAGCCCGTAGAGGAACGCGAAGACGGTGATCGGCACGAACGTCCCGATCGCGCCGTCCGGCCGGAGGCCCAGCAGCGCCTCGGTGCCCCACCCCCACTGCCACAGCAGCACCATCGCGCCGAGCACCGCGCCCAGCGACAGCAGGTTGAGCAGGATCGCCTTCAACGGCAGCAGCAGAGACCGGAACGCGCGGGCCAGCATGACGTAGGTCGCCACCGACAGCAGGGCCAGCATCCACGGGAACGCGGTGTAGGTGACGTCCACGTAGTCCACCTGCTGGGTGACGTTGCCGCCGACCAGGGTCCCGTGCGGCACGGCGTCGACCACGCGCTCGATGGTCCGCTCACCGGCGGTGGTGCCGCCCTCGTCCGCCGGGATCACCGTCACCAGGGCCGATCCGTCCCGCTGCCAGGCCGGGTCGGCGGCGGTCACCGCGCCGTGCACGCCGGGGACGTCGCGCAGCCGCGCCACCACGTCCGCGGCGGACGTGCCCGCGGGGACGAACACGTCGAACGAGGTGAGCGTCCCGGACGGGATGCCCGCGTCCCGCAGCGCCGACAGCCCGTCCCTCGCGGGACCGGACCGGGCCAGGTTCGCCGTTTCCGGCACCTTGAGGTTGAGATCCGTCGCGACCAGCGCGAGCGCGGCCGGCACGCCGCCCGCCAGCACGACGGCGACCACGCGGAACCGCACCACGCCCCGCGCCCACGACGCCCACCAGCGGCCGGCCGACTCCTCGCGCCGGTCGACGCGGTCGAGCCGACGTCCCGCCGACGACAGCACCAGCGGCACCAGGGTCAGCGTGACCAGCGCGGACGCGGCGGTGACCAGCGTGCCGCCGACGCCGAGGCTGCGCAGCAGCGGGATCGGCAGCACGATCATGGTGATCAGACCGATGGCCACCGCGCCGCCGCTGAACACGATCGCGTGGCCGGCGGTGGCCATCGCGCGGTGCACCGCGGCGTCACCCTCAACGCCCCGCGCCCGCTCCTCGCGCCACCGGGTCACCAGGATCAGCGCGTAGTCGACGGCGATGCCGATCCCGAACAGCGGCAGCATGATCAGCGTCGTCTCGTGCACGTCGATGAAGGCGCTCGCCACCAGCAGGCCCACGAACGACACCGGCACCGCGACGAACGCCGTCACCAGCGGCACGAAGGCGAGCGCGGACCGGAACACCCAGGCCAGCACCGCGACGGCGGCCGCGATGGTGACCAGCAGCTTGACGGGCACGTTCAGCCCGCCCGCGTCGGCTCCGGTCGCCAGCGCGTCCAGGCCCGTGACGTGCAGCTCGGCGCCGGGCGGCAACTCCGGCCGCAGGGCCTCGGCGATCGCCGCGTCGAGGTCGGAGCCCTCGCCGAGGGCGCTGCCCGGCAGCCCGCCCTGCTCCACGGGTCCGCCGAACACCAGCCCGAACGTGGTGCGACCACCGTCGCCGACGAACACCGGGTCACCGGTGTCGGCGAAGGACACGACCCGGGCGTGCGTCGCGGCGGCGACAGCGTCGAACGCCTCGCCCAACGCGGCTCGCACGCCCGGCGAGGAGACCGTCGTGCCTTCCGGGAGCGTGATCACCGGGACGAACGGGCGCTCGTAGCCGCCCGTGCCGTAGGTGGAGGCGATCCGCTGGTTCGCCTCGTAGCCGGGCAGACCGGGGTAGGCGTTGCGTTCGGACACCGAGGGCAGCACCAGCGCGATCGCCGCGCCGCCGGCGAGCAGCAGGGCCGCGGTCAGCACGCCGACCAGGCGCTTGCGGCCCAACACGAACCTGGACAGGTTTTCCATGGCGACCAGGTCACCAGGCGGATCTTCCGGGCCGCTGCGACCGTCCTGGGAGTTCTCTGTCAAAACCGGATCACGCGCCGGCGCTGCGGCACACTGTGCGCGTGACCGACAGATCGACCCGAGTCCTGGTCGTCGACGACGAGCGCTACCTCGCCGACCTGGTGGCGACGGCCCTGCGCTACAAGGGTTTCGAGACCGCGACGGTGAACTCCGGCGGCGAGGCCCTGAGCCGGGTCGGCACGTTCGGGCCGGACCTCATCGTGCTCGACGTGGTGCTGCCCGACACCTCGGGCATCGACCTGTGCCGCCGGCTGCGCCGCGACGGCGTCCGGGCGCCCGTGGTGTTCCTCACCGCCCGGGACGCCACCGAGGACAAGATCACGGGCCTGACCGCGGGCGGCGACGACTACGTCACCAAGCCGTTCAGCCTGGAGGAGCTGGTCGTGCGGGTCCAGACCGTGCTGCGGCGGACGAGCCCGGACGCGCGCGGCGGGGCCGTGCTGCGGTTCGCCGACCTGGAGGTCGACGAGGACGCGCACCGCGTGCGCCGGCACGGCGAGCCGGTCGACCTGACCCCGACCGAGTTCAAGCTCCTGCGGTACCTGGCGGCCAACGCCGGGCGGGTGCTGTCCAAGCGGCAGCTCCTCGACCACGTCTGGGAGTACGACTTCAACGGCAACGACGGGGTCGTGCAGACCTACATCTCCTACCTGCGGCGCAAGGTCGACGCCTTCGAACCGCCGCTGATCCACACCGTGCCCAGGGTCGGCTACGTCCTGCGGGTCCCGGACGGGTGGCCCCGGAAGGGCTCGTCCACCTGATGTCGCTGCGCACCCGGCTCGTGCTGACCATGGTGGGCCTGCTGGTGCTCGCCCTCGGCGCGTCGGTCGGCGCGATCTTCGGCGCGTTGCAGGACTGGTCGGGCGACGTCAACGACGACGTGCTGGCCTCGGTGGGCCACCGGTTCCGCGAGGACGTGCTCGCGGGCATCGGGCCGACGGCGGTCGACGGGCCGCTGCGTGCGGCGGCGGAGCAGGGCCAGGTGCCGTCGTTCTTCCAGGTCAGGACCCCGGACGGCCGGGTGCGGGACACGGCGGCGGTCGGCGGGGCGCCCGACCTGGCGGACCCGCTGCCCGCGGCGCTGTGGCCGGGTCCGGTGACCGCCGGGAACCCCGACGGCGGGCGGTTCGCGGAGGTCGACCCCGACTGGCTGGTCCGCACGTCGAGGGTGGCCGAGGGCGGCGACGTCCTGGTCGTCGCGATGCGCACCGAGGACTACGCCGAGCTGAGCTCCCGGGTCGCCAACGTCGCCGTGATCACCAGCGCGGTCGCCCTGGTCGGGCTGGCCCTGCTGTCGCTGCGCGCGGTGCGGCGCGGTCTGCGTCCCTTGGAGGACATCTCCGACACCGCGGCGGCCATCGGTTCCGGCGACCTCGCCCGGCGGGTCGAGGGTGCGGGTGCCGACACGGAGGTGGGCAGGCTCGGCGCCGCGCTCAACGCGATGCTCGGCCAGGTGGAGTCGGCGTTCCGCGAGCGTGAGGACTCCGAGCAGCGGCTGCGGCGGTTCGTCGCGGACGCCTCGCACGAGCTGAGGACGCCGATCGCCACCATCCGCGGGTACGCCGAGCTGTTCCGGTTCGGCGCCGCGACCCGGCTCGACGACCTGGCCACGGCGTTGCGCCGGATCGAGTCGGAGGCCGAGCGGATGGGCGTGCTGGTCGACGAGCTGCTCCTGCTCGCCCGCCTGGACCAGGGTCGGCCGCTGGAGGCGCGGCCGGTGCGGCTGGCGGACCTGGCGGCCGAAGCCGTGGCCGACGCCCGTGCGGCGTCACCGGGGCACGTCTTCGAGGTGGACGCGGAGCCGGTCGCGGTGGTGGGCGACGAGGACCGGTTGCGCCAGGTGCTGGCCAACCTGCTGGCCAACGTCGCCCAGCACACGCCCGCGGGCACGCGGGCGGTGGTGCGGGTGCACGTCGACGGTGACCAGGCCGTGCTGGAGGTGGCCGACGACGGCCCCGGTGTCGCCGCGGACCACGGCGATCGCGTGTTCGAGCGGTTCTACCGGGGCACCTCGGAACGGGTGGACGGCCGCGGCGGGGCGGGACTGGGCCTGTCCATCGTCGCCTCGGTGGCGGAAGCGCACGGTGGGTCGGCGTCGCTCGCCGGGGTGGGGGAGGGCGGCGCGGTGTTCACCGTCCGCCTCCCGACGCGCGGCTGAGACCGGCACGGCGAACGCGGCCGTGGAAAGTCGGTTGCCGGGTTCCCGGTCCGAACTAGGCTGCGGCCAATGACCGACAGTGCGTTGACCGCGGCCGGGCAGGACTGGGAGACGCAGGCGCGGAACTGGACCGCCTGGGTGCGCAAACCCGGCTTCGACTCCTATTGGCGCTACCGCGACGCGTTCTTCGAGCTGGTGCCGACCGCCGGCCGGGCCACCCTCGACCTCGGCTGCGGCGAAGGCCGGGTGTCCCGCGACCTCGTCGAGCGCGGGCACCGGGTCACCGGCATCGACGCCTCGCCCACCCTGCTGGAGGCCGCGCGACAGGCCCACCCCGAGGGTCGGTACCTGCTCGCCGATTCGGCGGACCTCCCCTTCCCGGACGACAGCTTCGACCTCGTCATCGCCTACTGCGTGCTGATGGACGTCGACGACCTGCCGGGCACCGTCGCCGAGATCGGCCGGGTGCTCGAACCGGGCGGCAGGCTGTGCCTGGCGATCACCCACCCGATCACCAACACCGGCAGCCGCCGTGACGGCGTGTTCGTGCTCGACCGTCCGTACTTCGGACGTCACCGCTTCGAGGAGGAGGTCGAGCGGGACGGGATGGCGATGAAGTTCCAGGGGTGGAACCACCCGCTGAGCGCCTACACCACGGCCTTGGAGGACTCCGGTCTGCTCATCGAGGCGCTGCGGGAACCGCAGGTCGACAACGACACGGTTCCTTGGCACCTGTGGATCAGGGCAGTGCGCCCGCAATAGCTCCGGGACCGGTCCGATCGGCGATACCTGCGCTGAGATAGCGGTCTCAATAGCTTCAGTGTTGACAGAAATGAATTCAAAGTCCACATTGGCGGATGTGCAGCAGTGCCCCGCTCGGGACCAGCGATTTCTCGACGTGTAGGTAAGTGTCGGGCAATCGCGACAGTGGGGGCGGCATGAGTGACGAGCAGTTCACCAAGGGTCACGTGATCACGTTGGTGATCACGTCGCTGATCGGTGTCGGGTTCGGCGGCGGGTGGTGGTTCTCCGGCGTCGGGTCGGTGACGGGCGGCGCGACGGCGTTGGCGGTGGTGGGTGTCGCGATCGTGCTCGGCCTGATCGGTTGGGCGGTCCACTTCGGCCGCTCCGGCGGCGGGCTGCCCCCTGGCGGCGGCCGGTCCGACAGCCCGTTCGGCAAGGGGTACGGCATCGCGGTGCTGCTCATGCTGATCGGGATCTTCGCCGGCTCACGGCTGCTGGCGCACCTCGACCTCGCCCAGGCGACCCCGGCGTGGGTCCTGTTCGCCGTCGGCGCGCACTTCGCGCCGTTCGCGAAGCTGTTCGGCGCCAACCGGTACCTGCTGCTGGCCGCGCTGCTCTGCGGCACGGCCGCGCTCACCGTCGTGCTCGGCGCGGCGGGGCTGGAGTGGGCGTGGCGACTGGTGCCCGGCTTCGGCGGCGCGGCGGTGCTGTGGGGGACGGTGGTCGCCGGCCTGCGTGACGGGCAGCGGCAGGTGGCACGGGCCGCCGTCCACGCCGGCTAGGAGGACGCCGCCGGCTACGAGACGGCTTTCAACGGTTGGTCGGCGCCGCGCCAGGTGGCGGCCAGGTCGTGCAGCGGCACGTCGAGCGCCTCGCTGAGGCGGACGATCGTGCCGAACCCGGGTGACGGCAGCCGTCCGGTCTCGATCTTGCGGAGCGTCTCCGGCGAGATGCCGGCCGCGTGCGCGACCTCCGCCGCGTCGCGTTCCGCTCGCGCGCGGCGCAGCAGGGCGCCCAGGCGTCGGCCGGCTTCGAGCTGCTCGGGGGTGAGCGGTTGGCGGACCATGTCCCCAGGATAGGGTTGGTATAGTTATACCGGCAAGTGCTACGGTGACGGTATAACTATACCAACACTGGGGCGCGAGGTATTCCGTGATCGAGTTGAAGACGCCTGCGGAGATCCGACGCATGCACGTGGCCGGGCGGTTCGTCGCCGAGGTCCTCGCCGAGGTCGGCCGGCTCGCCGAGGTGGGCGTCAACCTGCTGGACCTGGAGCACCACGTGCGCGGCATGATCCAACGGCGTGGGGCCGAGTCGTGCTACTGGGACTACTCGCCGTCCTTCGGGAGCGGTCCGTTCCGCAACGTCATCTGCCTGTCGGTCAACGACGCCGTGCTGCACGGCCTGCCCCACGACTACACGCTGCGCGACGGTGACGTGCTCAGCGCGGACCTCGCGGTCGGCATCGACGGCTGGGTGGCCGACTCGGCGCGCACGGTCATCGTCGGCACCGCCGCCGAGGAGGACCTGCGGATCATCCGCGCCACCGAGGAGGCGTTGGAGGCGGCGATCCGGGTGGCGCGGCCGGGCAACCACCTGGGTGACATCTCGGCGGCCATCTGGGCGGTGGCCCGCGACTACGGCTACCCGGTCAACACCGAGTTCGGCGGCCACGGCATCGGCCGCACCATGCACGAGGACCTGCACGTGTCCAACAAGGGCCGGGCGGGTCGCGGCCTGAAGCTCCGGCCCGGGCTGACCCTGGCGCTCGAACCGTGGTTCACCCGCACCACCGACCGGATCGTCTACGACGAGGACGGCTGGACGATCCGCTCGGCCGACGGCTCGCGCACGGCCCACTCCGAGCACACGATCGCCATCACCGAGGACGAGCCCTTGGTGCTCACCCGGCGTGACTCGGAGGACCCCGCGACGATTCCCGCTCGGCCATCCGCGAAGGACTCCTGAGGGCCCCACGGGTCCGCGCATCCCACCGGAAGCCGCCCGCCGCCTCTGGCACGCCCGCGGCGGGCGGCTTCTCGGTTCACCTCACGCGGCCGTGCCTACCTCGACGGGTAGGTGATGGCCGGACGGGGCGGCGTGGCCATGTTCGCCCCGAGGAAGTAGTCGACGTGGTGCGACTGCATGTAGCCCTTGAGCGTCATGGCGTTGCGGTAGGCGGGGTTGTGGGCGAGCGTGTACAGCCTGGTGCCGCTCGGTCGGTTGGTGGTGAAGATGATCAGTTCGTTGAAGGCGGCGTTGGTGTAGAGGACCTCCTCGCGCCAGTCGCCGAGGATGTCGCCGTAGATGACCGGCGAGTTGCCCTGGGCCGCGTCGACCGCGCCGTACTGCGAGGTCGTGAGCAGGCGCGGGACGCTGTTGGTGGTGGTGGGGCTGGTCGGGTTCCACTTCTCGAACTTGCCGTCGTTGAGCAGTTCCATGGTGGTGTCGCCGTCCCAGTACAGGCCCAGCTGTGGCCAGGGCTGCAGCGAAGTGCTCGACTGGGTGAGCCGGTTGGTCGGCGCGTTGTACAGGCCGGAGAAGGCCCAGACCTCCATGCCGGGGTGGCGTGGGTCGATGTCGCCCGCCATGCCGCGGCCCACGTCGGCGGTGCCGGATTCGGTGTGGCGCCAGATGATGTTGCCGTTGGCGGCGTCGTAGTAGTAGTCGCGCAGGCCGCTGGGGTTGACCTGCTGGACGCCGTAGCCCTCCAGCCCCGGACGGCCCGGGTCCAGGTCGGCGATGTGGAAGCGGTCGCCGTGCACGACGCCCGCCGGGCCGAGGGAGTAGCGCAGGCGGCCGTCGCCGTTGAGCACGAACCCGATCTCGGCGATCTCGTCCTTGCCGTCGCCGTCGACGTCGATGATGCGGGTGTTGTGGCCGTCGGGCAGGTTCTGGTTGCCGCGCAGGAACTTCCACTGCATGGTGAGCGCGTTGCCGGTGAACCGCCAGGCGGTGAACATGAGGTTGAAGTCGCCGCTGCCGATCCGGTTCTTCATGAACGCCACCAGGCTCGGGTTGACGCCGTCGAGGTAGCCGACGCCGAAGCGCGCGTACATCGGGCCGTCGGCCAGGTAGTCGGTCGGCACCGGCGCGGTGGCGCGGGGAGCGCCGGTCATGCCGTCGAGGATGGCGATGAACTGGCGGTTGTCGTCGCTGTTGGTGAACCTGGTCCCGTTGCCGAAGGTGACGCCGTTGGCGATGCGGACGGCGACCTCGGCGCGGCCGTCGCTGTCGAGGTCCTGGACGGTGACGCCGTCGTTGTGGCCGACGTCGATCGTCGCGGAGCCGCCTTCGATGTTGTTCTGGTTGGTGCTGTTGGGTCCCATGTCGACCTGCCAGAGGAACCGGCCGTCACGGCGGTAGGCCTCGATCTTCTGCGGCGAGGTCTGCCGGTCGAGCACGTAGTCGTACTCGCCGTCGCCGTCCAGGTCGCCGACCCAGAGGAACTTCACCGCGCCGCCGGCGCGCAGCGGCACCCGGATGACGGGCTCGACCGCGCGGTTGGCGGCCAGGGTGAACGCGCCGCTGGGCGCCTGCTCCGCGCCGTTGACCACCGGTCGCACCCGGTAGCTGTTGGCGCGGGTGGCGTCGGCCGTCGAGTCGGTGAAGTTGGTGCCGCCGGTCAGCACCGAGGAGTTGAGCTTGACCTCGCCGCCGCCGTCGGTCGACCGGTAGACGTTGAAGCCGATGCCGGTCGGGTCGAGCCCCAGCAGCCGCCAGCTGACGAGGACCTCGGTGCTGCTGGAGCGCACCGCCACCACGCCGCGGCCGAGGCTCTCCATCCGCCTGGCCCCGTCCGAGCCGCCGTCGGTGGTGGTGACGTCGAGGTAGTCGATGTTGGCCAGGCCGCCGGTGGTGGTCGCGGCGAGCCGCACGGTGTTCGCGCCCGCGGTCACCGGGACGGTGATCGTCCTGGTCGCCCAGGTGTTCCACGCGCCGGTGCCGTCGAACGCGGAGCCGGCCTGCACCACCGCGCCGTTGACGCTGATGTCCGCCGGCCGGTTGGAGGAGCCGTTGGCGTACCGGATGGCGAGGGTCGCGGCGCCGGCGGTGGTCGCGTTGACCGTGAACCGCGCGGACGCGCCCACCGCGCCGTCGGAGTCGCAGAACCCGGAGCCGGAGTAGCCGGAGTGGTTCGAGGCGACGGCGCCGTCACAGGTGGCGGGCGAGGCCTCGGCCTCGTACCGGGTCGTCGCGGCGTGCACGGCGGGCGCGGACACCACCGCCACCGCGATACCGGACAGGACTGCGGTCACGGCAACGACTGCGGACGTCTTTGTCGGTCGTCTCATGATGGTCCCTTGACGTGTCGGGTGTGGCACGCACCCCGACGATCGGACAGTTCGGTTGTGGCGGTGTGCGTCGATCCGGCGGCGAGCGCGCTGCGCACCAGGGAGCTGCGACGAGGAACTGGGGGCATCGGTGCCTCCACGTCGGGGAACGGCAGCGCGTGCGGGCGACCGCGTGAAAACGGTTACCTCGCCCGGTAGCGAACCAGGCGACCGGAGCGGCTGTCAACATCCGGTCGCAGCGGGCTACCTCTTCGTCAGCAGCGAGATTGGTGGTGCCCGTGCGTCGCGGCGATGGCTGAAAGCGTTTTAACGATGCTCGCCTGCCGTGATCTGGCTCCTTGGTGACGGCCCGTCGACTCCACCGGTGATGTTGTGAGCGCTAACCGACGACGATTCGGGCTCGACGATCGGGTCTTGCTCGCGACGAAAAACTTGCGCTACGGTGCTGCGGCACGCTCTCGACCGTTCCGATCGACCGGGCTTCCCGGTGGAGCCCCTGCTCTCTGCGCCTGTCCACGGCCATGTCACGACCCTCTTCGCGGGGTCAACCGCGTGGCGTAGTTGTTAGCGCTAACAGAAGTGGTGCCGGGAGGGTTCCACGTCAACCGCAGGGTCCGAACCCTCCGAGGGCTGTCACCCGGGCCCGAACTGTCCTGTCAGGACCTCGCCGGACCTGCCGACCCAGGAGTTCTCATGCTGCTTGCCCATCGGCGTGGTGCGGGCCGGCGAGCCCTGTCGCTCGCCGTCGCCCTGGTCGCCGCGCTGTCCGTGATCCTGGTGGGCCAGGACCGCGCCGACGCCGCGCCCGGCCCGTCGTTCACCAACCCGGTCGTGCCCGCGCCCAACAGCGCCGACCCGACGCTGGTGCAGCACAACGGCCAGTACTACTACGTCGCCACGACGTGGACCTCCGACATCCTGATGCGGCGGTCGTCCACGATCGCCGGTCTGCGCAGCGCCCCGGAGACGCGGATCTTCACCGCGACCCAGAACGAGGGCTGCTGCACGATGTGGGCCCCGCACCTGGAGCAGATCGGCAGCCGCTGGTACCTGTACTACTCGGTGGAACCGCGGTCCGGGTACGGGTCGCGCCGCACGCACGTGCTGGAGAGCGCCGCGAACGACCCGGCGGGCCCGTACACCTATCGCGGTGTGCTCAACCTGATGCCGAACAACGGCTGGGCGATCGACGGCGCGGTGCTCAAGCTCGACGGAGCCCTGTACTTCCACTACTCGGCCTTCCACGCCGACGGCCTCCAGTCGATCTACATCGCGCCGATGAGCAGCCCGACGACGGTCTCGACGCACGGCACGCGCATCTCCGCGCCCACCCTGGCGTGGGAGCGGCAGGGGCAACCGGTCAACGAGGGGTCGTTCGCCCTGCAGCGCGGCGGCCGGACGTTCCTGACCTACTCCGCGAGCTACTGCGGCACCGCCGACTACAAGCTGGGCATGCTGGAGTACCGCGGTGGCGACCCGTTGGCGCAGAGCTCGTGGACGAAGTTCGCGAACCCGATCTTCCAGCGCAACGACGCCGCCGGCGTCTACGGCCCCGGTCACCACTCGTTCTTCACCTCGCCGGACGGCGCCGAGACCTGGATCGCCTACCACGCCAACGACTCGGCGTCCCAGGGCTGCGGCAAGACGCGCACGACGCGGGTGCAGAAGATCTCCTGGAACGCCGACGGCACGCCGAACCTCGGCGTGCCGGTCTCCACGTCCACCGTGCTCCAGGGGCCGTCCGGCGAGACCGGCGGCGGTACGCGCGTGCGGATCCGCAACGAGCACAGCGCCCTCTGCCTGGACGACTACAACCTCGTCACCACACCGGGCGCGGAGGTCCGGCAGTGGACCTGCAACAACCTCGCCGTGCAGGACTGGTACCTCACCCCGGTCGGCAACGGCTACTACACCGTGGCCAACGGCCACAGCGGGCTGTGCCTGGACAACAAGGACTGGGGCACGGCGGCGGGCTCGCCGGTGCAGCAGTGGTCGTGCAACGGCCTCGCCGTCCAGCAGTGGCGGCTGACGACGACCAACGGCACGACCACGCTGGTCAACCGGCACAGCGGGCTGTGCCTGGACAACAAGGACTGGGGCACGGCGGCAGGTTCGCCGGTGCAGCAGTGGACGTGCAACGGGCTCGCCGTCCAGCGGTGGCTCGTCGGCTGACCGCCTGACCTCGTCCGGCCCGCGGGGCCGAAGAGGATCGTCAGGTGTTCGTCAGGTCCGGCGGGCGCCGGTCAGGGCATGATGGGGTGGCGACTCGCGGGGGCGGTACCCACGCGAGTCGACCACTTTTCAGCCACCCCGCGCCTGTCCGCCGTGCGGGCGAGCCGTTCCGCCGGCGGGGGAGCGCAGCCGGGAAATGCCGGAGAGGTCCCGCGTTCCGCGCCGACCGCGGTGACCAGCGCTTCGAGCGCGTCGGCCAGCCAGTCGTCCAGGCGGGGCGCGGGGAAGCCGTCGGGACCGGTCAGCCGGACGGTGACGGCGCTGCGGGCCGGTGCGACGCGCAGGACCCGCAGCGTGCCGAAGCACGTGGGCGACGACCGGCCGCCCCAGTCGATCCGCAGCTTGTCCCAGTCGACCGCGACCTGCCGCTCGACGCTCTGCTCACCGAGCCACAGCCGGACCAGGTTGGGCCCGTACCGCTCGACCTCGACGCCGGCGGGCAGCCACGCGGACAGGTTCTCCAGGTCGGTGACGAGGTCGAACACCGCCTCGGCGTCCGCCGGCACCGACCTGGTCCGTTCCGCGAACGCCATGCTCACCTCCGCGCCGCGCGGTCGCGTCCCACGACCGCGATGGGCCGACGTGCGCCGATCGCGCGGCGGAAGGTCTGCGGGGGGACGTCGTCGACCACGGGCTGCTCCGGTTCCGTCTCGGGGATGTCGTCCATCCTGCGGGCGGGTGGCTGGTGGCTGACCTGACGAGTAGCTGACAAATCTTCACATCAGGGGTCGGGGGGTCGGGTCGGCGACGGACAGCTCGGCGCGTGCGGGGATCGCAAGCCGAACGCAAGGTTCACCCGCGCCGTTCTCGGCCACAGTGGTACACGCTCGTCGACGACGATTCCTGTGCACGACCGGGCGTCGGCCGCAACGCGGCGGCCGACGCCCGCCTCCCCGCCCCCGCTGAGAAAGTCGAGCTCCGGCAGCGTGACCGCGATTCCGGCCGAGCACGATTCCGCCGCACTCCTGCTGATCTGCGACCACTGCGGTCGGTCCTACGACGGCGGCCGGCCGCACGCGGTCTGGCGACTGCTGTGGACCCACGCGGTCGCGGACGGGTGGAGTGGCCGCGACCGCGCGATCGGGCCGCACTCGTGCGTGCACTGCGCGGCGTGAACCCGGCGCACCCGCGACCGAAAGGCGATCGTCAGGTTCGCCGAGGCCGGTTCACGGGATGCTGGAACGTGTACTTCGAGCGTCAACCCCGTGATCCGGCACGCGGCCACGACACCGTCGCCCTGGTCATGGAGGACCACGACTCCCCGCCGGCGCCCGAGGTCGCGTCGTGGTTGCGGGAGCGCGTCGGCGGTCGGCCCGGCCAGGACGCCCGGCGGGTGGGTGTGGTCGTCGGCGAGCTGCTGGACAACGCCCGGCGCCACGGCGAGCCGCCCTACGTGCTGGAGCTGACGACGGACGAGTGGACCGACACGCTGACGATCCGCGTCCGCGACCACGCGCCCCGGCACAGCGCGCCGTGGCCCCTCGGCGCCGGGCTGCTGATCGTGGACGGCCTGGTCGAGCAGTGGGGTGTCGTCTGGGCGGCGGCGAGCACGACCGTGTGGGCCAAGGTGCGGTTCGCCGACTGACCCCGTCCGCACGGCCCGGTCGGGCACGCCGACCGCAATCCCGCACCAGGAGGTCGCCATCGACCACGAACTCGACCACTCGTTCCGCGTCGTCGGCGCCCCACCGCCGCGGACGCCGCGCCGCTACGCGATCGCCGCCCGGCTGAGCTCGGGTGCGTTCCTGCTCGGGCTGTGGCTGGTCGTGTCGCCGTTCGCGCTGGGTTACGGCGTCGTCGGGACCTGGTTCACCGGCCACGGCAACGAGGTCGTCACCGGGATCGTCGTCGTGGTGGTCGCGCTGACCGGCGCGATGGCTCCGGCGGACGCGAGGTGGTCCGGTCCGGTGCTGGTCGCGGCGGGCGCGTGGCTCGCCGCCGCACCGTGGCTGATCGGCTACCGCGACCAGGTCGACCCCACGGCCGCGACGGTCAACGACCTGGTGGTCGGCGGTGCGGTGGCACTGGTCGGCGTCACGGTCACCCTGGTGATCCGTCCACTGAGGACCGCGAATCCGGACGCCGGCTGAACCCGGCGCTCTGGCTGGTCGGTCGGGGAGGAGGGATCACGGTCCCCGGCGGTGTCCGGCGTCAAGATCGCGTCAAAGGACGTGCGCCGGGCTGAACATCTGTTCAATACTCTGTACATGCGTTCAGCCAGGTCCGACTTCACCGCCCGCGCCCGCATCCGCGACGCGGCGCTGGCCCGGTTCGGCGCCGACGGCATCGCGGGCGCCTCGGTGCGGGCCATCGCCGCCGACGCCGGTGTGTCGCCCGCCCTGGTCGTGCACCACTTCGGTTCCAAGGAGGGACTGCGGAGGGCGTGCGACGAGCACGTGCTGGCGGCCATGGACGTCGACGACGACCTCGACGTCACGGCGCTGGCCGACCTGCTCGCCGCGGCCACCCCGGTCCGCCGTTACCTGGCCCGCGCGCTGCTCGACGGCGCCGAGAGCGCGACGGCGCTGTTCACGACGATCGTCGACCGCACCGAGAGGTGGCTGGCCGACGGAGAGGCGGCCGGCCAGGTCCGGCCCACCGGCGACGCGCGGGCACGCGCGGTGGTCTACGTGGCCTGGCAGCTCGCGCCGCTCGTGCTCGGCGAACAGGTCGGGCGCCTGTTGGGCGGTGACCCGGCCGAACCCGCCACGGCCACCCGGGGCGCACGCGCCGGGCTGGAGATGCTCACCAGGGGAGTGTTCACCGACGACCGCTGGCTGACCGCGTTCACCGAGCTGGACGGGGGCGGACGATGAAGGCGTTGCTGGTCACCCACGGCACGCGCGGCGACGTGCAGCCGATGCTGGCCCTCGCCGTGGCGCTGCGTCGCGCCGGCCACGAGGCGCTGCTGGCCGCGCCGGGGTCGTTCGCCGCGACCGCCGCCGAGCACGAGGTGGAGTTCGCCGCCCTGGACGAGGGGCCGAACCGGCTCGTGGACGACCCGGTGGTGAAGCAGGCGGTCGAGGGCGGCTACCGGGGCCTGCGGGGCAAGATCACCGCCGTGCGCACCGCGCGCCGCATCAAACCGCTGATGGCGCGGGTGCTGCACGACGTCGGCGATGTCGCCCGCGGCTCTCGTGCCGACATCGTGGTGCACACGCCGTCCGTGCCCGCCCAGCACGTCGCCGAGATGCTCGACGTGCCCGCCGCCGTGGCCGCCCTGCAGCCGGGCTGGGTGCCGACGAGCCTGTTCCCGTGCCCGATGGTGCCCCTGCCGCGCCTGCCCAAGGCCCTCAACCGCGCCACGTACCTGACCGTCTCCGCGACCCTGCGCGCCTTCGCCGGCACCGTCGACCGCTGGCGGGTCGGGGAACTCGGCCTGTCCCGCCGGCGGAACGGCCACGACCTGCTGCACGCACCCGACGGAGGCCACCGGTTGGTGTTGCAGGCGTTCAGCCCGCTGGTCACGCCGGTCGACCCGGACTGGCCCGCGCGGGTGCGCACCACCGGGTTCTGGTTCCTGCCCAGCAGGCCGTGGTCGCCACCGGAGGCATTGGCGCGGTTCCTCGCCGACGGACCCGCGCCGGTCTACCTGGGGTTCGGCAGCATGGCCGGCCGTGACGCCGAACGCACCGGCCGCACCGTGGTCGACGCGGTGCGCCGGGCGGGCGTGCGGGCGGTGCTGGCCACCGGGTGGGGAGGTCTCGCCTCCACCGGGTCGACCGACGTGTTCGTCATCGACCAGGCGCCGCACGACGTGCTGTTCCCGCGCGTGGCCGCCGTCGTGCACCACGGGGGCGGCGGCACCACCGGCGCCGCGTTGGCCGCCGGCGTGCCGCAGGTGGTGTGCCCGTTCGTGGCCGACCAGCCGCACTGGGCGCAGCGCGCACACGCGATCGGTGTTGCACCGCCGCCGGTGCGGCAACAACGGCTCACCGCCGACACGCTTGCCGAGGCCATCACCACCGCGGTGAACGACCAGGAACTCCGCCGTCGAGCGGACCGGATCGGCGGGCTCGTGCGGGCGGAGAACGGCGTCGCGCACGCCGTCACCGCCCTGGAAGACCTCCTCCGCTGACGGCCGGCTCGCCGTCGGGGGACGGTTCGGTGTCGCGCGGCGATAAGATGCCGCCCAATGCCCGGGTCGTAGCGCAGAGGCAGGCGCTCCGCACTGGCAGTGCGGGTCACGCCGGTTCGAATCCGGCCGCCCGGGCAGGCTGTCCGGTCCCGTAGCGCAGAGGCAGACGCGCCGTCTCCGCAAGGCGGACACGCAGGTTCGAATCCTGCCGGGACCACCACGAGCACGGAAGACGGGCGGGGATGGACGAGGAGGAGCAGGCGGCGTTCCACGCGGCCGTCGCCAGGCTGCGCGCCCTGCCCGCCGACGACCCGGTGCGGCTGCGCGCGGAGCGGGTCGCGGAGTCGTTCGTCCGCGACGGCAAGCAGCGGCGCAGGAAGGTGCGTGCGGCCGAACGCGCGGCGGCCGACGCGGCGGTGGACGCCACGACCGCCACCGGCGGCCTCGATCGCCGTGACGACGCCCCGCTGCACGTCGAACCGGCCGCGCCGGCACGTCCGCTCGCCCGGTCCCGCCGCTGCTACGTCTGCAAGGCGGGTTACCGGCTCGCCGACGCGTTCTACCACCGGCTGTGCCCGACCTGCGCGGCGGAGAACGCCGAGCGCCGGGCGGCGCGCGCGGACCTGGCGGGACGCCGCGCGCTGCTCACCGGCGGCCGGGTGAAGATCGGCTTCCACCTCGCGCTGATGATGCTGCGCGACGGCGCGGAACTGATCGTGACCACGCGCTTCCCGCACGACGCGGTGCGGCGGTTCCGGGCCGTGCCGGGCAGTGAGGCGTGGCTGGACCGGCTGTCGGTCGTCGGCATCGACCTGTGCGACCCGCGCCAGGTGCTCGGCCTGTGCGAGTCGTTGCGCGAGGAGGGCCGGCCGCTCGACATCCTGGTCAACAACGCGGCCCAGACCGTGCGCCGACCGCCCGAGGCGTACGCGGCCCTGATCGGCGGCGAGACCGGCGCCCTGCCCGCGAACGCCCGCCTCGCACCGGGATTCCGCCCGGTGCCCGTGCTGGGGAACGGCCGCCGAGAGCTCGCCCTCGTGCCGTCCGCGGTGGAGCTCGACGAGGCCGGGTTGCTGCCCGACACCGCGCCCGCCAACTCCTGGTCGGCGCACCTCGGCGAGCTGGACCCGACCGAGGTGCTGGAAGCGCAGCTGGTCAACGCGCTCGCGCCCACCCTGCTGTGCGACCGCCTGCTGCCGCTGCTGCTGGCGTCGCCCTTCCCGCGTCGCTACGTCGTCAACGTCTCGGCGGTCGAGGGCCGGTTCGCGGTCCGGAACAAGACCGCCCGGCACCCGCACACCAACATGGCCAAGGCCGCGCTCAACATGCTGACCCGCACCAGCGGCCCCGACCTGGCCCGGCAGGGCGTGTACATGTGCGCGGTGGACACCGGGTGGATCACCGACGAGAACCCGGCGCCGAAGAAGGCCCGGCTCGCGTCGAACGGTTTCCGCACGCCGCTCGACGTCGTCGACGGCTCGGCGCGCGTCTACGACCCGATCGTGCGGGGTGAAGCGGGCGCGCCGGTCGCCGGCGTCCTCCTCAAGGACTACCGCGAGGTGGACTGGTGAGCCCGCTGCGACCCCGTCCGGGCGACCTCGAACCGCTGCTGTCGTGGCTGCGCACCGGCGGCACGGCGGACCGGCGGCTGGACTTCCCGTCCGGGACGGCGCTCCCGGACGGTCGCCTCGACCTGTGCAAGCAGGCGCTCGGGCCGACCGGGGCCAGGCTGGTCGCGGACGCGCTGCGCCCCGACGTGGTCCGGCACCTGCTGCTGGGCACCGACGAGCTCGGCGACCAGGGCGCGGCCGAGGTGGCGGGCCGGGCCGTCGAACGGGAAGTGGAGACGCTGTACCTGGGCTGCAACGGGATCACCGCCGGTGGCGCCTGCGACATCGCGGACAACCTGCGCGCGTCACCGCAGGCCGCCCGGGTCACCGGGATCTGGCTCAAGCGCAACCCGCTCGACGGCGGCGCGGGCGAGGCCGCGGCGGGGATCGTCGAGGCCGCCCGCTCGCTGCGCACCCTCGACCTGGTCCAGACCGGGCTGGACGCGCCGGGCCTCGCCGTCCTGGTGGACGCCCTGGTCACCGCCGCCGCGGCCGGGCGTCGGGTCGAACGCCTCTACGTCGGCGGCAACCCGCTCGGCGCGGAGGGCGCGGCGCACCTGGCCGTCCTCCTGCGGGCCGACGTGATCAGCGAGCTGTACGTGTCCGCCGCGCGGCTCGGCGACCGGGGCGCGGAGACCGTCGCGGAGGCGCTCGTGCCGGGTGGGCGGCTGCGGCGGCTCTCGGTCGCGAGCAACGGCATCGGACCGGCCGCCGCCACCCGGCTCGTGGCCGCGGCCGTGACCGCGGGCGTCGAGGTGTGCGACCTCGGCCGGGTGAAGGCGGCGGGCGTCCTCGGCGCGCGGGACAACCGGCTGGACGAGACCGCGACGACCGCGATCGCCGCGGTGCTAGCCGCCCGGCCGCACGCGTTGCGGCACTTGGTCCTGAGCGACACGGGGATGCGCAGCCGCGAGGCGCACCGGCTGCTCGACGGCGCGCTGCGGGCGGTGACGCCGACGCGTTTCGTGCTGGGCAAGGGCATCGCCACCAGCGTCCGACGCCGGTTGGACGCGCTGAGCACGGACATCCCGGCCCATCCCGCCCCGCATGCCGACGTCTCCGCCGTGCGCAGCGTGCACCGGCAGCCACCACCCGACCATGCACCACCCGCCCCTCTGCCGCCTGGCTAGCCACCGCCCGGCTTGCCACGGCCGCCCAGTCGGCGCTTGGCGAGCCTCCGCTTGGCGAGCCCCCGCCCGATGAACCCAGTCAGCCGGTCAGCCCTGACGAGCC
Source organism: Actinosynnema sp. NPDC002837 (assembly GCF_040295345.1). Classification (NCBI taxonomy): domain Bacteria; kingdom Bacillati; phylum Actinomycetota; class Actinomycetes; order Pseudonocardiales; family Pseudonocardiaceae; genus Actinosynnema; species Actinosynnema sp. NPDC002837. The sequence goes on along the minus strand of NZ_JBEOVG010000006.1, from coordinate 21,193 downwards.
ATCCGCGCGAACGTGTCCACCCAGAACCGCTGCCGGTCCTCGGCGACGCCCACCAGGTAGGTCGCCCGCAGCTTCGGCGGCAGCAGGGCGACCAGCCGGACCACCACCTTGCGGTAACGCCGCAGCTGCGACAGCTCGGCGTTGGCGAGCACCTGGTGGACCACGTCGCTGTCGTTCGTGCCCTCGCCGGACTCCTCGCGCGCCCGCCGCAACCTGCCCTCCCACGCGTCCACCTGCCGCGCCAGCTCGCCCAGCCCGGTGACCCCGCGCTTCGCCAACCGGTCGACCAGCGCGGTGAGCGGGACGGGCGCGTACTCGCCGTCACCGAGGTAGATCGTGGCCATCTCCAGCGGCAGGCCGCGTTCGTGCAGCTTCACCAGCCGCTCGACGGTGCGCTTGGTGATCCACGCCCGGCCGTCGTCGTCGATGTCGTGCTTCCACCACTCCAGCACGGTCTCGGCGACACCGCCGTAGGTGCTGATCAGCCACTCGTTGGCGGGGATGTCCTCCGGCTCGACGGTGAGCGAGGCGGTGAACCTGGTCGCCTGCGCGATGTTGTTGCGCGACACCAGGAGCTTGCGGCCGAGGTGGTACGGCGGGTTCTGGATCGCGACCTGCGCGCGGAGGTTCTCGATCCGCCGGCCGGCCAGCGACCACTCCTGCGTGATCTCCATCAGCTTGGCGAACGCCGCCTTGTCCTTGGGCCGGTTGTACTCGTCCCACACGATCGCCTTCGGCTCACCACCGGTGAACTGCCTGGCCATCAGGTTCTCCAACGTGCCGTCGGCGGTCGGGATCGGCGCGCACAGGTCCTCGACGTTGGTCACCGGCAACGAGAAGTACAGCGGCTCCCGGCCCAGTTCCTCGCGGATCGTCTGCCGGACCAGCTGGGTCTTGCCGCAGCCGGGCGGCCCCTGCAGCAGCACGCTCCACCGGTTGCGCACCGCCGCCCGCAGCACCCGCCGCACGGGGTCGGGGACCGTAGCCGGGTTCGGCACGCCGAGCGCGGTGGCGATCCGGTCGAGGACCTCCGCGGTGCGGTCGCGGTCCCGGCCGCGCCTGCCTTCCGCGCGCGGCTCCACCAGCCGCAACCGCTCCCCGTTGACCAGCGGCAACCCCCAGCGCAGCGGGAAGCCCTCGCGGGCGTTGGCGAGCACGTGGTCGACGGTGCGCGGCGACAGCAGCTCGCGCGTCGCCGGGTCGAGCGACTTCCAGACGTCGAACACCCCGCGCAGGTCCCAGTCCCGGTACTTCGCCGCGAGCGTCGTGCGCCACGCCGTGTCGTTCGCGGTGACGCGGGCGGTGACCATCCGGTCGAGGATCGCCAGGTCGCCGCGGCGGGTGGAGGTCTCGGCCAGGGACTCGTTGTCGCTGAGGAACACGCCGACGCAGCCGAGGGCGCGCAGGTCGTGCTCGCCCAACGTCCAGTCGCAGGCGATCTGCATCAGCTGCGACTGGATCGTCTCACCGGCCTGCAACGAGTCGTCGATCAGCAGGACGAACCGCCTGCCCGGCTTCAGCTGGCTCATCACCAGCTGCCGCAGCACGAGCTCGCCGGTGGCCGCGTCGCGCACCGGCGCGTTGATCAGCAGGTCGTCGGGCGTGAGGTTGGCCGCGGGCACGAACACCAGCTCGGTGTCCGGGTACGCCTCGGCGATGTGGGAGAAGAACGTGGCCGTCTTGCCGATGCCGTGCGCGCCGAACACCTGCCCGGTCTGCCCGATGTCGATCATCGCGTCGATGAACGCGGACAACCCCGACCCGCCGGTCCAGCCCTCGGGCGGCACGGGGTAGGTCGCGTTGGGCCGCCACGGCGTGCTCTTCGTGTCGCTCATCGGCCTGCCGTCCGGGTCACTGGCCGCACGCGGTGGCAGGCCATCGGTGGGTCGTGGGCATCCGGCCAGTCGTCGCCGCTCGGCGTGATCAGCCAGATCCACTTGTCGGGCTCGGCGGGCGTGACGTGCGGGGCGTGGCCGTCGGTCAGCACGACGACCGCGTCGGCCCGCTCCTCGAACGGCACGCCGTCCAGCGCGGTGCGGCCCTCGACGTAGTCCACGACGGCCTGGAAGCTCGTGCCGCCGCCACCGAGCACCGCCTGACCGGGTTCGAACGGCATCACCACGCCGTCGAACGACAGCCAGTGCGCCTCGACGCCCTCGATGCGGCCGACCAGCTCGGTCATCCACTCGACCACGCCGGCCGGCATCGAGCCGGACGTGTCGTAGGCGATCACCAGCACCTTGTCGCGCTCCGGGCCGCGGCGCGACAGCACGGGGTCGTGCCCGAGCGCGGCCAGCACCGCGCCCCGCTTCCTCGGGTACACCAGCCGTTCGCCCTGGCGCAGCTTGGACGCCAGCACGTCGACCAGCCACCGCTGCCACCAGTCGACGGTGCCGGTCCGCGCGGTCGTGCCGCGCAACGCGCCCGCGCCGAGCGAACCCCAGATCCGGGCGGCCCGCTCGGACGCGCTCGCGGTGCGGTCCATCAGGTCGAGCAGCTCCGCCTCCGCGCTCCCGTGCCCCCGGCGTGCCGCGAGCAGGGAGTTCAGCAGCACCGAGGACGCGGTCGCGTCGACGGTCTGCTGGTCGGCCGGGACGTGACCCGGCACGAGGTGCACGCACAGGGGCGCGGGCACCGGCGGGTTGCGCATCCGCTTCAGCTCGCGGTACACGGCCAGGTCCGTGTCCAGGAAGTCGTCGTAGGACAGTGGTTCGAGGCCCTGGGCCGTCAGGTCGGCGACGTAGTCGGTGTGGACCTCCCGCGGGTCCACACCGGTCGGTCGCCCGTCGAGGCGGGGGAGCGCGGCGCGGCGCAGCCGGACCATCGCCACGTGGTTGATCGCGACCTCGGCGGCGATGGCGAACACCGGGTCCTCGCGCAGTTCCGGTTCCGCGAACAGGTGCCGGTGCACCAGGTGGCGCGCCTCGTGGAACAGCACGAACTTGACGCCGTCCAGCCCGATGCCGACGAAGAAGTCGGGGTTGAACAGCAGCAGGCACGTGCCGTCACCGGAGGCGACGACCGCCGCCGTGTCGATCGCCGTGGTCGGGAGCTGGTGACGGCACTTGGAGAACAGCCAGGACGCCACCGCGGACTCGGTCAGCCCGAAGTCCAGCAGCGCCGCCTCCTTGAGCCGCTCGGCCTCGGCGACGACCGACGGCTCGGCCGGCCGCCATGCGACCAGCGCCCGCCGGTCGGTCAGGTCGACGACGTGCCGCTTCCCGTTGTGCCGGCTGATGACCCCTCCTCGGTCCACCTGTCCGCTGTTCACCTACGATCGACGCGACGGGTCGTAGCGCAGGGGCAGACGCACCGCCTTGCCAAGGCAGATCACGCTGGTTCGAATCCAGCCGCCCGTCACCTGAACGAGGCGACCGCGCCGCAGGTGGGCAGCAGCTCCGCCACCGTGCCGGCGAACGCCGGCAGCACCTGGGCGAGCACCGCCCACGCCTCGGGGTTCGCGCCGAGTTCCCGCCGGACGAGCGGCGTGAGGAACTCCGCGGCCTCACGAGCGCGTTCGGGGAACAGGACAGTGCCGGCCTGGAGCACGTCGAGCACGGCCGCCGCGGGTGTCCAGCGCTCGACGTACTCGCGCGGGTCCTCGACGATGCCCGCCCGCCTCAGCCGGTGGGCGAACTTCGGGTGCGACCCGAACCGCGCGCGCACCTCCGGTGGGCAGTCCACGCGGATCGACAGCGCCCACCGCGCGAACCCCGGCAGCGGCTCGGCGCGGTCCGCTTCGGCGATCTCGGGCCAGTCGGCCCTGCCCACGGCACCCGCCGCCACCCGCGCCGCGGCCATGGACCGCGCCTGCCGCAGTTCGCCGACCAGCCCGGACGGGCCGATGACGAGCGGCGGTGCGCCGTGGGAGCAGCCTGGGGTGTCGCACGTCCGCACCACCGGCAGCGGTCCTTGGGCCGTGCCGAACGGGACGCCGCGGTAGATGTCGCGCTTGATCGCGTCGGTGGCGTGCGCGTGGTGGTACGCCAGCGCGTTCGTGGCGGGGTCGTCCCGCTCCAACATCCACAGCAGCACCGACGCCGGCGCCTGGAGCCGCTGGAGCCACCACGCCCACCACCGCGCGGGATTCGCCTCGGGCTCGTCGATCCCGAGGCGTCGCCGCACGGTCGCGGCGTCGTCCGGGTCGATCAACGAGAGCAGGAAGTGCGTACCCGGGACGTTGTTCCCTTTGTCCACGCGCGGATTCTCGCACGGTGACCCTCCGCGTCCACCTGGATCAGGGCCGGGCGCCGTCGTCAGCCGAGCGGTCGTGTGGTCCAGGTCGACCTGTCGTCCGGTGTCGGCACGAGCCGCACGCTCCGGGCGACGGCGAGCGAGGCGGCGGCGTCGGCGGTCCCGCCCCAGACGTCGACCGCGAACCCGGCGGCAACCCCGTAGAGGGTGACCTTGCGCCCGTCCACCATCGCCGGGTGACCGTCCACGGTCTGGTTCACCCCGTTCTGCGAGGCCACCCTCTCACCGTTCTCGACGGCGACCGCGAGGCAGTCGACGAACCGGCCCTCGTCGGCGGGGTCCTCGGTGGCGAAGAGGAGCCCGGTGCGCACGTACGGGTCGCCGGGCGGTCGCAGGTCCGCGGTGGTGCCGACCAACTGGTACGACGCGGGACGTGGAAGCGTGAACGGCACGGTCACCGGCTCGCCGTCGCCGACCCGCACGGCCAGCGCGATGCGGCGCGCGGTCTCGCGGTCCACCTCGCGCTCGGTCCTCACGTCCTGGTAGCTGACGAACGCCCAGGCGTCGTCGGTCCACTGCCAGGCGAGCAGGTCACCGGACGGCCTGCTCATCCAGTAGGCGGGCCGGCCGTCGACGGGTTCGGTCGGCGTGCCGGTCTCCGGCCGCAGCACGCCGCCCTCAGGATCCGCGGCCTGCCTGCCCGGGGCGTGCACGGTCACCGACCCGAGCCCTGTCCACCCGGCGTTGCGCACGCTGATCCGCTGCCAACGCCGTGCGGTGGTGTAGGAATCGGTGACGATGCCCGGCACGTCGGCGACCGTGACCACCCGCCGCATCGGGTCGAAGTCCCGGGTTTCCGCGGCGCGCTGCGACGACGTGGCCGGGTCGACGGACGAGCCCGAGCCGCCCGGCAACCCGAGGACGGGCACCAGGAGCGCCACCGCGGCCACGAGCACCCCTGTGCCGACCCACCGCGTCCGCAGCCGCCTGCGCCCCACCCGGATCGCCCGGTCGACGTCGACCTCGGACGGCGGCAACGGGTCCTCCTCGCGCAGCGGGTCCAGCAGTCGGTCCACGATCAGGCCTCCTTCGCGGTGATGGGCAGTGGGCGCTCGTCGAGCAACCGCCGCATGGTCGCCAGCCCGCGCGCGGTCTGGCTCTTGACCGTGCCGGTGCTGCAACCGAGCGCTCCGGCGACGTCCTCGACCGACATGTCGAACAGGAACCGCAGCACCAGCACCACGGACAGCCTGCGTGGCAGCCGGTCGAGCGCGGCGCGCAGGGTGGCCCGGTCGTCGACCCGGTGGTCCGGCTCCACGGCGACCTCGGGCGCGGAGGCGAACAACGACACGCCCGCCCAGCGCAGCCGCCGCTCGTCGAGGTACACCCGGACCAGGATCCGCTGCACGTAGGCGTCGGTGTTGTCGGCCGCACGCGCGCGCCGCCAGTTGACGTAGAGCTTCGTGATCGCCTGTTGGACGAGGTCGTCACCGTGGTGCGCGTCGCCGCACAGCCGGTACGCGGACCGGCGGAGCCGGTCGAGGCCCGCCCGCACGTACTCCACGTACTCCCGTTCCAACGCCGCCTGCATCGTGCTCCTTCCGTCCCCCTTACCCGTACGACGGGCTCGGGACGCCGGCGGGTTCTCGACGCGGTCGGGTTCCTCGCCCGGCAGTCGGCGAGGGCTCGGTGTCAGGCGTTCACCGGACATCGCGGACCTCGCGTCCCGCCTAGCCTGATCGGCAACGGTGGCGACGCGCGCACCCGCTGTCGAGGGGCAGCGGACGGGGCGCCGCGATCGTCACAGTCGAACGAGGGGTGGGGATGAAGGCGGGGATTCGCCTGCGCGCCGCGCTGGGGGTCGCGGCGCTGGCCGTCGCGGCGGGCTGCGGTCAAGCGATCACGGGTGCGGCGGCTCCCGAGTCGCGATCCGGCGCGGAGCCGACGGACGCCGCCGGGAAGGACCGGAAGACCGGGTTCGACGAGTGCGGTCTCGTCACACCGGCCGAGGTCGCCAAGGCGATCGGCGTGAACGCCATGCACGTCACCGGCCGTTCCGCGGTCACGCAGCCCGACGGCAGCCGTCGCGCCGGGTGCACGTACTTCCCGGAGGACGTCCCGGGCATGCTCGGCCTGAAGATCAGCACGGTGGCCGACACGGACGCCGAGCGGTTCTTCGCGCCGTTCGCCAAGAACTTCCGCAACGTGCAGACGATCCCCAGGCTGGGCGACCGCGCCGAAGCCGTCGCCTACAAGGCGAACGGCACCTCGACCCACTACATCGAGGTCCGCACGCTCGCGGGGAACCGGGGGCTGCACCTGTTCTACACCTACACCGACGGCAGCGCCACCATGCCCAAGGCCGACGGGGCGGCCGCCGCGACGATCCTCGTGCAGGCGCTCGACCGGTTGCCGGACAAGGTGACGATCCCCGACGGGGCGCCGGAAGGTCGGTGCGCGGACGTCGACCTCGGGCCCGCCAAGGAGGTCGTCGGCGCCGAACTGGTGATGGCCCGGTCGGTGGTGTCCGGGGGCGGCGGCATGACGTGCCACTTCAGCGGCGGTGCCGGGAGCCTCGAAGTCAGCCTGTTCACCGACGAAGACCGGGCCGCGAAGGCGGCCGTGCCCCCGGACAAGATCACCCACGCCGACATCGGCGACGGCGCCCGGCTGATGGTCACCGAGGCCAACGCGCTGGACGCCCGGGTCAACGTCGGCGACCAGGTCGTGATGGTGGTCGCGTCCTACGCCGGCAAGGTCACCGAGCCGCGCCCGGCCGACGTCGAACTGGTGCGCACCGTCGTGGACGCGATCACCGACCCGAACTGACGACCACCCGGGCGTTCCGCGGCCCGGTCACCAGGGAACGGCGCCCTCGTCGTCGAAGAAGCCGCCGCGCGGACCGTCGTCGGGCAGGGTGGCGAGCCGGATCGCGATCGCGGCGCCCTGCTCGGGCGTCCGCGGCCCGGCGAAGCCGGTGAAGTCGGTCGCGACGTAGCCGGGGCAGGCGGCGTTCACGATGACCTTCGTGTCGGCGAGCCGGCGGGCGTACTGGGCCGTGACGCTGTTGAGCATCGACTTGGACGGCGCGTACGCGGCCATCACCGGGCCGGTCCGCAACGTGAGCGAGCCCATGTTGCTGGACATGTTGACGATGCGCGGCGAGTCCGCGCGGCACAGCAGCGGGAGCATCGCGTTCGTCACCCGGACCACCCCGAACACGTTGGTGTCCAGGACGGTGCGCAGCACGTCGAGGTCGAGCGTCGTGGGGTCCTGCGCGCCACCGTCGAACCGGCCCGCGATGCCGGCGTTGTTGACGAGCACGTCGAGCCGACCCGCCGTCCGCTCGACGGTCGCCGCCGCGGCCGCGACGCTGTCGTCGGAGGTGACGTCGAGGGCGACCCCGAACGCGTCCACGCCCGCCGCGCGCAACCGCTCGACGGCCTCCTCTCGCCTGGTCTCGTCACGCGCGCCCACCGCGACCGTGAAGCCGATCGCCCCGAGACCCCGTGCGATGGCGAGCCCGATTCCCTTGTTCGCGCCGGTGACCAGCGCGATCTTCGTGTCGTTCACCCGTCCCATGCTCGGCGCGCCACCCGCCCGCGTCCAAGATCGATCCGGTAAGCCCTGATACTCGCCGGGTATCAGGCGGGTAGGCTGCGTCCGTGCACGACCTCGAGACCCGGGAACTCAGGTACTTCGTCGCCGTCGCCGAGGAACTGCACTTCGGACGTGCCGCCGACCGGCTCGGGATCGCGCAGCCGCCGCTGTCGCGCGCGATCAGCCGGCTGGAGCACCGGCTCGGCGTCCGGCTTTTCGACCGGGACCGCCGTGGCGCGGTGCTCACCGACGCGGGCAGGGTGATGCTCCACGAGGCCCGATCGGCTCTCGACGCCGTCGCGGCCGCCGCGCGCCGGACGCGCCGGGCCGCGGACCCGAACCGGCCGCTGGTGCTGGTGACGAAGGCCGGGGCGTCCCACGAACTGCTGCAACGGCTCCTCGACGCGCTCGCCCGCGAACCCGGCGCGCCGCCGGTCGACGTCCTGCTGTGCGAGGTCGGCGAGCAGGCGGGGCTGCTGCGCGACGGGAGCGCCGACGTGGCGCTCATGCACCGGCCGTTCGACGACCTCGCCGGGTTCGACACCGAGGACCTCCACGTCGAGGGCCAGATCGCGCTCCTGCCCGCCGGGCACCCCCTCGCGTCACGCGATCGGCTCACGCTCGCGGAGGTCCGCGACGTGCCGGACCTGCCGATCGCCCGCTGGCCCCGGCTCGACGGGTCCTACCCGGACGGACCCGGGCCGGAGGTGCGCACCCAGTCGCAGCTCGCGCAGCTCGTGGCGCTGGGCAAGGCGCTGCTCGTCATCCCGGCCTCCAGTCGCGCCTGGCAGTGGCCCGACCACGTCGCGGTGCCCGTGGTGGACGCGCCGGACGTCACCACGGTGATCGCCTGGCCGGCGAGCAGCCGCTCACCGGCGATCGCCTCGCTCGTGCGCTCGGCGGCCGGGCTCCGCGACGACGCGCCCGCGGGCTGAGAGATCGTCCGCCAGACCACCCGATCGTGTCGCCCAGAGACCCGTTAGGGCGTTGCCCGGCCCTTCCCGGCCACACCATCCTGTGTGCCGTCCCGGTCAACCGATCACGTCCGTACGGAGGTTTCGTGCCGGTCAACGACATGCTGAAGGCAAAGATCAACCACGGCTTCGCCCACCTGGACGTCGACGGGGACGGGCTGCTCACCGAGCAGGACCACGTCCTCATGGGCAGGAGGGCCGCGGAGGCGCTCGGGCACGCGCCCGACTCGCCGGAGGAGCAGCGGATCGTCGACGCCTACCTGCGGATCTGGCACGACCTGCACCTGCCGCACGTCCCGGGCGGCGGCACGGCCATCTCGCGCGAGCAGTTCCTCGCCTCCACCGGCTCCCTCTCCGACGACCCGGACGCGGCACGGGCCACCGTCGGCGCGCTGGCCGAGGCGTTCCTGGGCATCGCCGACACCGACGTCGACGGCCGGGTGAGCCCCGCCGAGTACCTCGTGTTCCAGCGCGGGCACTTCCCCGGCCTGAGCGAGGCCGAGGCCGCCGAGGCGTTCGAGCACCTCGACTCGGACGGCGACGGCTACCTCACCGCCGAGGAGTTCACCCGCGCGTGCGTCGAGTTCTGGTCCAGCACCGACCCGGACGCGCCGGGCAACTGGTGGATGGGCCCTCCCGTGGCGTGATCCGCCCGCCGGCGGACCGGTCCGACCTCGGCACGACCCGGACCGGTCACTGCCGACGCACCGCGATGTCGTCCTGGGATCGCGGGTCGATCTCGTAGTGCGTGTCGAACTGGCTGCTGAACCCCGTCACGCGGACCGCCCGGCCCACGACCAGACCGGTGAGGTCGATGCCGGTCGGCGTGTTGACGAAGATCGTCAGCTCGCCGGAACCGTCGTCGACGTGGAACTTGTGCCCGTACGGCAGGTCCGACTCCGGCGCCCGGGTGACCGTGGCGGCCACGCGCACCAGCAACCCTTCGGTGGCCTCGCCGACCGCGCCCGTGGCGAGCGGCACGGGACGGATCGACGGGCCCTTGCCGTGCACGCGGACCGCGGCCGGGTCGGCGGGGACGAGGACGAGCAACCCGTAGCTGTCACGCAGCGTGCCGGTCACCCGGACCCGGTCGCGAGGGGTGACGCCCAAGTCGACCGGGACGCTCACGTAGATCCCGGCGCCGCGGTCCTGGATCGCGAAGCCCCGGTCGAAGAAGCTCGACTCGAACGCGCCCGAGGGCGTCGTGGCCGTGCCGCCGACGGTGACCACCGTCCCGAGCGGCAGGCTCCGCGCGTGGCGGATGGGCACCACGTGCTCCGAGGCCTCGGCGGGCGCCGCCAGACCCAGCGAGACGAGCACCAGGACCAACACCGAGCAGATACCGCGCGGCAACGCACGCATGCCGAACCCCTTCCGACCGAGCCGGGCCGAGGTGGACCGGCTGCCCGCCACCATCGCGGTCGCGGGCGCCGGCCGCCGGCGGAAGGGCCGATCGGCTACGGGTCCCCGACCCGGGGGTCAGGGCCCGGCCAGGCGCTCCTCCGCGGCCCGCCACGCCCCGGAGTCGCCGCTCGGCTCGTACCGGACCACCTCGGCCGAGGACCGCACCACGTCCCGCAGGGCCGCCAGACCACCGGTGACGACGCCCAATGCACGGGCCTGGACCAACGCGTTGCCGTACGCGGCGGCCTCGACCGGTCCCGCCACGACCGGCAGGCCGCAGGCGTCCGCGGTGAGTTGGCAGAGCAGCCGGTTGCGCGCGCCGCCACCCACGACGTGCACCACGTCGACCTGCCGCCCCGACAGCTCGGCGGCCTGGCGGACCGCCCGGCGGTGGGCCAGCGCCAGGCTGTCCACCACGCACCGGACGATCGCCGCGGGTGTCGAGGGCGGGTTCTGCCCCGTCCGCGCGCAGGCTTCCCGGATGCGGGCGGGCATGTTCCCCGGCGGGATGAACGCCGGGTCGCCCGCGTCGACCACGGCGGCCGGCCCCGGCTGGTCCCGCGCCGCGTCGAGCAGCCCCGCCAGCTCCGGATCACCCCACTCGCGCAGGCACTCCTGCAACAACCACAGGCCCATCACGTTGCGCAGGTAGCGGACCGTGCCGTCCACGCCCAGCTCGTTGGAGAAGTTCGCCGCACGACTGGCCTCGGTGAGCACCGGGGCGTCCAGCTCCACCCCGACCAGCGACCACGTCCCGGTGGCCACGTAAGCGAAGTTCGGCGTCGCGGCCGGCACGCCGACGACCGCCGACGCGGTGTCGTGCGACCCGACGGCCACCACCGGGACCGGCCCGGTCAGGCCGGTCTCCGCCAGGACGTGGTCGTGCAGCACTCCCACCTCGGCGCCCGGCTCCACCAGCGGCGTGAACAGCCCGTCCGCGATGTCCAGGCGCGCCGCCAGCTCCGCCGACCACGTGCGCGTCCGCGCGTCGAGCAGGCCGGTGGTGGAGGCGTTGGTGACCTCCGTGACGCGGGCGCCGGTGAGCCAGTGCCCGAGCAGGTCGGGGATGAGCAGCAACCGCTCCGCCGCGCCCAGTTGCGGCGTGCCGCGGGCCGCCGCCAACTGGTAGACCGTGTTGAACGGCAGCACCTGCAACCCCGTGACCCGGTACAGCTCGGCCGCCGGCACCCGGGCGTGCACGGCCTCGGGCACCCCGTCGGTGCGCCCGTCGCGGTAGTGCACCGGGTTGCCGAGCAACGCGCCGGTGGCGTCCACCAGGCCGTAGTCGACCGCCCACGAGTCGATGCCGACCGCGTCCAGCCGCGGCCCGGCCGCCCGCAGGCCGTCGAGCACGCCCCGGTACAGGCCCAGCACGTCCCAGTGCAGCGTGCCGCCGAGCCGCACCGGCCCGTTGGGGAACCGGTGGCTCTCCACGAAGCTCGCCCGACCGGGAGCGATGTCGAAGGCCATCACGCGTCCGCTCGACGCGCCGAGGTCGACCGCCGCTACCCGGACCGCACCCCCGCCCATCAGCGCAGGAACGCGGCGGCGACGCCGGAGTCGACCGGCACGTGCAGGCCGGTGGTCTGCGACAGGTCGCCGCCGGCGAGCGCGAAGACGGCGGCGGCGACGTGCTCGGGCAGCACCTCGCGGCCCAGCAGCGTGCGCTTGGCGTAGTAGGCGCCCAACTCCTCCTCCTTGACCCCGTACACGGCGGCCCGCTGCGCGCCCCAGCCGCCGGCGAAGATGCCCGAACCGCGCACCACGCCGTCGGGGTTGACGCCGTTGACCCGGATCCCGTGCGGCCCCAGCTCGGCCGCCAGCAGCCGCACCTGGTGCGCCTGGTCGGCCTTGGTCGCGCCGTAGGCGACGTTGTTGGGCCCGGCGAACACGCCGTTCTTGCTGGAGATGTAGACGATGTCGCCGCCCATGCCCTGCTCGACCATCACCTTCGCGGCGGCCCGCGACACCAGGAACGACCCCCGCGCCATCACGTCGTGCTGGAGGTCCCAGTCGCGCACGGTCGTCTCCAGCAGCGGCTTGGAGATCGACAGACCGGCGTTGTTCACGACCAGGTCGACACCGCCGAACGCGAGCACCGCCTCGGCGAACGCCCGCTCCACGGCCGCTTCGTCCGACACGTCCGCGGCCACGCCGATCGCCACGTCCCGGTCGCCGATGCCGTCCGCGACCGCCGCCGCGCGCTCCGCGTCGAGGTCGGAGACGACCACGCACGCGCCCTCGGCGGCCAACCGCTCGGCGATGGCCTTGCCGATGCCCGAGCCCGCGCCGGTCACCAGCGCCACCCGCGTGGCCAGCGGCTTCGGCTTGGGCATCCGGGCCAGCTTGGCCTCTTCCAGCGCCCAGTACTCGATGCGGAACTTCTCCGACTCCGGGATCGGCCGGTAGGTCGACACCGACTCGGCGCCGCGCATCACGTTGATCGCGTTGACGTAGAACTCGCCCGCCACGCGCGCGGTCTGCTTCGTGCGGCCGAACGAGAACATGCCGACGCCGGGCACCAGCACGATCGCCGGGTCCGCACCGCGCATCGCCGGCGAGTCCGGGGTCGCGTGCCGCTCGTAGTAGGCGCGGTAGTCCTCCCGGTACGCGGCGTGCAGCTCCTTGAGCCGCGCGACGACCTCGTCCACGCCCGCCGTGCCCGGCAGGTCGACCACCAGCGGCTTGACCTTGGTGCGCAGGAAGTGGTCCGGGCACGACGTGCCCAGCTCGGCCAGCGGCGCGAGCTTCGCCCGGGACAGGAAGTCCAGCACCACGTCGGTGTCGGTGAAGTGCCCCACCTGCGGCAGGTCGGTCGACGCCAGGCCGCGGACGACCGGGAAGAGCGCCGCCGCCCTGGCCCGCCGCTCGGCCTCGGGCAGCGGCTCGTTGCCCGGCACCACCGCGCCGAACGGCTCGGCGGACCCGTGCCGCGCCAGGAACTCCTCCGCGGTCCGGATGATCTCCGCCGAGTGCGCCTCGCACTCCTCGGACGTGTCGCCCCACGCGGTGATCCCGTGCCCGCCCAGCACGCACCCGATCGCCCGGGGGTTCGCCGCCTTGATCGCCGCGATGTCCAGGCCGAGCTGGAAACCGGGCCGGCGCCAGTCCACCCACGCCACCCGGTCGCTGAAGCACCGCTCGGTCAGCTCCCGCCCGTCGGCCGCCGTCGCCAGCGCGATGCCCGAGTCGGGGTGCAGGTGGTCCACGTGCGGCGCGTCGACCAGCCCGTGCATGGCCGTGTCGATCGACGGCGCCGCGCCGCCCTTGCCGTGCAGGCAGTAGTCGAACGCGGCGACCATCTCGTCCTCGCGGTCCACGCCGGGGTAGACGTCCACGAGCGCGCGCAGCCGGTCCATCCGCAGCACGGCCAGGCCGGCGGTGGTGAGGGTGCCCAGGTCGCCGCCCGAGCCCTTCACCCACAGGAGCTCGACCCGGTCACCGGTCACCGGGTCGGTGTCGCTGCCCTTCGCGGAGGTGTTGCCGCCCGCGTAGTTGGTGTTGCGCGGATCGGCGCCCAGCCGGTTCGAGCGGGCTACCAGCGCCGCGGCGGTCGTGTTGTCGGTCATGTGCGGGAAGCTCCTCGTGGACGAGCGGTGGCGAGGTGTGCCGGGGTGTCGGGAGGTCAGAGCCAGCCGGCCTGCGTGCCGCCGACGCGCGCGGCGGCGATCTCGTCGGCGTAGCCGGACGCGCGGTAGGCGGCCATCGGGTCGCGGGGGAGGCCCTTGGCCTCGCGGCGGTCGGCCAGCACGCCGCGCACGTCGGTGTGGAAGGCGTCCATCAGCACGTCGTGCGCGCCGATCACGTCACCGGCGTCCTGGGCGGCGGCCAGCGCCTCGGCGTCGACGAGCAGCGCCTTGGCCAACGCCTGCTCGACGTTGAGGACCGACCGGATCTGGCCCGCGATCTTGTCCTCGAGGTTGTGGCACTGGTCGAGCATGAAGTTCACCCCGGACCCGGGGCGGTGCGCGCCGACCGCGACGATCTCGACCATGATCCGGAACAGCTGGAACGGGTCGGCCGAGCCCACGATCAGGTCGTCGTCGGCGTAGAAGCGGGAGTTGAAGTCGAACGCGCCGAGCCTGCCCGCCCGCAGCAGCTGCATGACGATGAACTCGATGTTCGTGCCCGGCGCGTGGTGACCCGTGTCGAGCACGACCTGCGCGCGGTCGCCGAGCGCCTGGCAGTGCAGCAGCGCCGTGCCCCAGTCGGGCACGTCCATCGCGTAGAAGTACGGCTCGAAGAACTTGTACTCCAGCAGCAGCCGCTGGTCGGGCCCCAGCGCGGCGTAGATCTCGGTCAGCGACCCGGCCAGCCGGTCCTGCCGGGCGCGCAGCGAGTCCTGCCCCGCGTAGTTCGTGCCGTCGGGCAGCCACAGCTTCAGGTCGGCCGAGCCGGTCTCCGCCATCACCTTCACGCAGTCGAGGTGGTGCGCGACGGCCTTGGCCCGCACGCGCGGGTCCGAGTGCGTCAGCGAGCCGAGCTTGTAGTCGTCGTCCTGGAAGAGGTTCGAGTTGATCGCGCCGATCCGCACGCCCTGCTCCTCGGCGTGGGCGGCCAGCGCGGCGAAGTCCTCGACCCGGTCCCACGGGATGTGCAGCGACACCCGCGGCGCCAGCCCGGTCAGGGCGTGCACGCGCGCGGCGTCGGCGATCTTCTCGAACGGGTCGCGCGGCGTGCCCGGTGTGGTGAACACCTTGAACCTGGTGCCGGAGTTCCCGTACGCCCAGCTCGGCACCTCGACGGTGAACCCGTCGAGTTCCGACAGCACCTCCTGCAGGGACATCACACGTCGTTCCTCTCGGCAGCGGGGTCAACCGGTGTGGCGCCGACGGTAGCCGACCTTGGAACGTTTCACAACGGCCCTGACGTGGGTCGAATCGGTTGTCCGGCACACCGTTGCCTCCCTGCTAGGCTTCGCGATGACGCAGGTATCCGGACGTTTCACCCCGGACTCGCGTCGATCACGAAGGAGGGTGGGGCGGTGTCCGCGCCGAGCATGAAGGATGTCGCCGCGCACGCGGGCGTGGCCGTTGGCACGGTGTCGAACGTGCTCAACCACCCGGAGTTGGTCGCCGAGAGCACCCGCAAGCGGGTGCAGGACGCGATCGCCGAACTGGGCTTCGTGCGCAACGAGTCGGCGCGCCAACTGCGCGGTGGCACGAGCCGCACCCTCGCCTACGTGGTGCTCGACACCCGCAACCCCTTCTTCACCGACGTGGCCGCCGGTGCGCAGCAGGTGGCGGAAGGCGCGGGCCTGGCGATGTTCCTGTGCGACGGCGGTGAGGACCCCACCCGCCAGGCCAGGTACCTCGACCTGCTCGAACAGCAGCGGGTGGAGGGCATCCTCATCACGCCGGTCGACGCGGACGACCCGCGCCTGGCCGCGCTGGCCCGTCGGGGGACGCCCGTCGTGGTCGTCGACCGCGGCGCGGGGCCGGACCGCTGCTCGGTGTCGGTCGACGACGTGCTCGGCGGCGACCTGGCCGCGTCCCACCTGCTCGACGCCGGGCACCGCCGGATCGCCTTCGTCGGCGGGCCGCGCTCGATCGGCCAGGTGGCCGACCGCCTGACGGGCGCCGAGCAGGCGCTCGCCCGCGCCGGCGCCGAGCCGCTCACCGTGCTGGAGACGGCGCGCCTCGACGTCGCCGAGGGCAGGCGGGCGGGTGAGCGGCTGGCCGGCCTGCCCGCGTCCCGGCGCCCGACCGCCGCGTTCTGCGCCAACGACATGCTCGCGCTCGGCCTGCTCCAGCAGGCGGTCCGGCTGGGCCTGCGCGTGCCGCACGACCTGGCGATCGTCGGCTACGACGACATCGAGTTCGCGGCCGCGGCGGCGGTGCCGTTGACCTCGGTCGCCCAGCCGCGCCAGCTCCTCGGCCGCACGGCGGCGGAAATGCTGCTGGCCGAGGCGCGGCACCCGAAGGGGCACGTGCACCAGCAGCGGGTGTTCGAGCCCGAACTGGTGGTGCGCGAGTCCACCAGCATGCGCCGACTGGACGGCGTCGCCTGAGCGGGCAGTGCCTTGGGCCGTGCCGTTCGGGAGCGATTCCGGAATACCGGTGACGCGTAGTCGCGCGCGAAATCCCGCCCTTCCTATTGAAACGTAACACTAAAAGCCCGTGCGGCGGACCGCAGGTTTGAGCACGATGACGCAACGATGAATGCCTCATCCCGGAAGAGTTGCCGCACCGTCGTTGACGATTGGTCTGAACTACCCCTAGCCTCGCGCATCAGCACCGCATTGAAACATTTCAGTGAAGGAGGCGCCGGATGGATCGGGCACACGCGACTCCACTGCTGGAGGTACGGGGTGTCTCCAAGTCGTTCGGCGCCGTGGCGGCCGTCCGCGAGGTGTCGTTCCCGCTGCACGGCGGCGAGGCGCACGCGCTGGTCGGGGAGAACGGCGCGGGCAAGTCGACGATCGTGAAGATGCTCGCCGGCGTGCACGAGCCCGACGCGGGCGCGATCGTGCTGGACGGCGTGGCGCAGCGGTTGGCCGGGCCCGCCGCCGCGCGGGCGGCCGGCATCGCGGTCATCTACCAGGAGCCCACGCTGTTCCCGGATCTCTCGGTCGCGGAGAACATCTTCATGGGCCGCCAGCCGCTGGGCCGGTTCGGGCGCATCGACCGGGCGGCGATGAGGGCCGAGGCGGTGCGGCTGTTCGACCGGCTCGGCGTCCGCCTCGACCCGGACCGCCCCGCGCGCGGCCTGTCGATCGCCGACCAGCAGCTGGTCGAGATCGCCAAGGCGCTGTCCCTGCACGCGCGCGTGCTCGTGATGGACGAGCCGACCGCCGCGCTGTCCGGTGTCGAGGTGGAGCGGTTGTTCGCGGTGGTGCGTGCTTTGTGCGAGGAGGGCGCGGCGGTCCTGTTCATCTCGCACCGCTTCGACGAGGTGTTCTCGCTGTGCCAACGGCTCACCGTGCTGCGTGATGGCACGTGGGTGTCCACGGACCCGGTGGCCGACCTCACCGTCGACCAGGTCGTGCGGCGGATGGTCGGTCGCGACGTCTCGACGCTGTTCCCCAAGGAGGACGTCGAGCCCGGTGACGTCGTCCTGGAAGTCGACGGGTTGAGCAGGCAGGGCGTGTTCTCCGACATCGGGTTCTCGGTGCGGGCGGGCGAGATCGTCGCCCTCGCCGGGCTCGTCGGTGCCGGTCGCAGCGAGGTGGTGCGCGCGGTGTTCGGGATCGACCGCTACGACGCGGGCGAGGTGCGGGTGGCGGGGGAGCGGCTGCCCGCCGCGACGCCGGCCGCCGCCGTGGCCGCCGGGATCGCGCTGGTGCCGGAGGACCGCCGCCAGCAGGGCCTGGTGATGGAGATGTCGATCGAGCGCAACGCGACGCTCACCCGCCTGAAGCCGCTGGCCCGCCTCGGCTTGCTCGGCGGCGGGCGCGAACGCCGTTCGGCGCGGGAGTGGACGACGCGGTTGCAGGTCAAGTACGGGCGGTTGGCCGACGCCGTCGGCACCCTGTCCGGCGGCAACCAGCAGAAGGTCGTGCTGGCCAAGTGGCTGGCGACCGGCCCGAGGGTGCTGATCGTCGACGAGCCGACGCGCGGCATCGACATCGGCACGAAGGCCGAGGTCCACCGGCTGCTCTCGCGGCTGGCGGCCGACGGCGTCGCGGTGCTCATGGTGTCCTCCGAGCTGCCCGAGGTGCTGGGGATGGCCGACCGCGTGCTCGTCATGCACGAGGGGCGGATCACCGCCGAGCTGGACCGGGCCGGGGCGACGGAGGAATCGGTCATGTTCGCGGCCACCGGCCGGAAGGAGGCAGCCGCGTGAGCACCCCGCCGACGGCACCCGCCGCGCCACCGGCGACGGCGGACGGGAGCAGCAGGACCCGGTTCGTCCACAAGCTGTGGCTGGCGCGCGAGTTCGGCATCGTCGTGGCGCTCGGGCTGCTCGTGCTCGTGACCGCGGTGGACAACCCCGCGTTCCTGTCACCGCAGAGCCTGCGCGACCTGGTGCTGGGCGCGGCGATCCTGGTGGTCCTCGCGGTCGGGCAGACCGTGGTGATCATCTCCCGCAACATCGACCTGTCGGTGGGCGCGGTGCTCGGCCTGGTCGCGTTCGCGACCGGCAAGCTGCTCAGCTCGGCGCCGGGCACGCCGACCGCGGTCGCGGTCGGGATCGGCATCGGGCTGGGCGCGGTGTGCGGTGTGGTCAACGGCGTGCTGGTGGCCGCGGCGCGGGTGCCCGCGCTGGTGATCACGCTCGGCACGCTCTACGCGTTCCGCGGCGTCGACCACTCGTGGGCGAAGGGCCGGCAGATCAACGCCTCCGACCTGCCGCGCTCGTTCCTCGACCTGGGCACCTGGACCGTGCTCGGCGTACCCGTGCTCGCCGTCATCGCCGTCGTCGTGATGCTGCTCGTCGGCTTCTACCTGCGGTCCTACCGCAGCGGGCGCGAGCTGTACGCGATCGGCTCGGAACCCGCCGCCGCACGGCTGTCCGGCATCCCGGTCGGGCGCCGGGTCTTCACCTCCTTCGTCCTGTGCGGGGCGCTCGCCGGCCTGGCCGGAGTGCTGTACGCGGCGCGCTTCGGCACCGTCGACGCCACCGTCGGCACGGGCATCGAGCTCCAGGTCGTCGCCGCGGCCGTGGTCGGCGGCGTGGCGATCTTCGGCGGCAGCGGGAGCGTCTACGGCGCCGCGCTCGGCGCACTGCTGCTGACCACCATCGGCAGCTCCCTTGCGGTGCTGCGGATCAACCCGTTCTGGCAGCAGGCCGTGGTCGGCGGCCTCATCCTCGCCGCGATCGGACTGGACCGGCTGCTGGCCGTCCGGGCGGCGAACCGCTTGCGAGGGAGGTCGTCGCATGGCGCGTGACACGGTGGCGGTGGACGTCGCGGGGCCGCCGGCCGAACCGACCGCGGGCGTGCTGCGCTCCGCGTTGCTCCGGTGGGACACCGCGCTGCTCGTGGTGCTCGCAGGGGTCGCGGTGGTCGCCGGGGTGCTGGTCGAGGGGTTCGCGAGCGGGCGCAACCTCCAGTTCCTCCTGCTGGACGTGATCGCGATCGCGCTGATCGCGCTGCCGCTGACGCTGATCGTCATCACCGGCGAGATCGACCTCTCGGTGGCCAGCACGCTCGGGCTGTGCAGCGCGGTGATGGGCCGGTTGTGGGTGGCCGGTCTGCCGCTGGAGCTGGTGGTGGTGCTCGTCGTCGGTCTCGGCGCCGTGCTGGGCGCGGTGAACGCGGTGTTCGTGACCAGGTTCGCGCTGCCCTCGCTCGCGGTGACCATCGGCACGCTGGCCGCGTACCGGGGGCTGGCGTTCGTGGTGCTCGGCGACCAGGCCGTGGCCGACTTCCCGTTCAGCTGGACCGACGCCGCGAGCAGCACCGTCGCCGACGGCGCCGTGCCGTGGGCCGCGGTGGTCACGATCGTGCTCGCGGTCGTGTTCGGCGTGGTGCTGCACGCGACCCCGTTCGGCCGGTCCCTCTACGCGATGGGCAACAACGCCGAGGCGGCGACGTTCGCCGGCATCCGCGTCGCCCGCGCGAAGTTCTGGCTGTTCGTCGCCTCCGGCGCGGTGGCGGGCCTGGCCGGGGTGTACTGGACGCTGCGGTTCGCCAGCGCGCGGGCCGACAACGCCGCGGGCCTGGAGCTGGCCGTGGTCGCCGCCGTCCTGCTCGGCGGCGTCTCGATCTTCGGCGGTCGCGGCACGTTGCTCGGCGTCCTGCTGGGCGTGCTGCTGCTCGGCGCGGTCCGCAACGCCCTCCAGCTCGCCGACGTCGCCGCGGACACGCTGAACGTGGTCACCGGCGGACTGCTCATCGCCTCGGTCGTGGTGCCGAACGTGGTCACCATGGCCCGTGCCCGGTGGCGACGGCGAAGCCGCACCCCGTGACCCGCAGACCACTCGCGACAACGAAGTCACCGCCGAGAGAGGGAGAACCATGTCCACCCAGCCCAAGCGCACCCTGCGCCTCGGCCTGATCGCCACCACCGTGGCGGTCGTGCTGGTCGGCGCCGCGTGCGGTGGCACCACCCGCGGGTCCGAGGACAACGCCAACCCCACGGGCAACCGGGCCACCGGCCAGGCGAACCCCGACGCGCCGCTGGCCGAGGGGCTCGACGTGGGGTTCCTGCCCAAGCAGATCAACAACCCGTACTTCACCGTGGCCGACGGCGGCGGCAAGAGCGCCACCGAGGAGTTCAAGGGCCGGTTCAAGGAGGTCGGCCCCTCCGAGGCCAGCGCCTCGTCCCAGGTCAGCTACATCAACACGCTGTCGCAGCAGCAGACCGACGTCATCGTGACCTCCGCCAACGACCCGAACGCGATCTGCGGCGCGCTCAACAGCGCGCGGCAGGCGGGCGCCAAGGTCGTCACCTTCGACTCCGACACCAAGCCCGAGTGCCGGGACGTGTTCGTCAACCAGGCGACCGCCGAGGGCATCGCGCGGAACCAGGTCGAGCTGATCGCCGAGCAGATCGGCGGCGAGGGCAAGATCGCGATCCTGTCGGCGACGCCGAACGCGACCAACCAGAACGCGTGGATCGAGCTGATGCGAGAGGAGCTGAAGAAGCCCGAGTTCGGCAAGATCGAGCTCGTCACGGTCGCCTACGGCAACGACGAGGACCAGAAGTCGTTCCAGGAGACCCAGGGCCTGCTGCGCTCCTACCCCGACCTGAAGGGCATCGTCTCGCCCACCACGGTCGGGGTCGCGGCGGCGGCGCGCTACCTGTCGGGCTCGGAGTACAAGGGCAAGGTGGCGCTGACCGGCCTCGGCACGCCGAACCAGATGCGCGAGTTCGTCAAGGACGGCACGGTCGAGGCGTTCGCCCTGTGGAACCCGGCCGACCTCGGCTACCTCGCCGCCTACGCCGGCGCCGCGCTCGCGTCCGGCCAGATCACCGGCGCGGAGGGGCAGAAGTTCAAGGCGGGCAAGCTCGGCGAGTACACCATCGGCGCGGACGGCGTCGTGGTGCTCGGCCCGCCCACCGTGTTCGACCAGGCCAACATCGACCAGTTCGACTTCTGAGCCCGCGGGCGCGCGGACCGTTGCCCGGTCCGCG